>CBHRAM010000216.1:0-6365 GCA_966076165.1 uncultured Chitinophagaceae bacterium | reverse complement strand
CATCTTCAAAAAGAATTCAATAACCGAACCATCAGTTTTGATGTGCTGGTAGAAGCCGGTGAAAAAGAAGATGTACCGGTACATATGCGTCTCAACAGCAAACAGAAATTTGAACATATTGCTGCCCAGTATCCTTTGGTGAAAGAGTTGAAGGATAGATTAAAACTTGAAATAGACTACTAATCAGCTAAGAACTCCTTAAACCGTGCCTTTGTGCCTTTGTGTGAAAATTATTTGCTCACAAAGGTACAAAGGCACGGTTTTTTTGCGGATAGTTCAATAAGCGCTCATTTAACTGAAATGTCTTATTTTAGGAATACAAATCAGACAATACCATGCCACTATCCACTTTAAAATATACCAACGGAGAAGTAACGGTTGTATGGAAACCGGATGTTTGTATTCACAGTAAGATCTGCTGGACAGAATTAAGGGAAGTATTCGACCCTTTCAAACGCCCATGGATAAACATGGAAGGAAATACTACGGAAAGGATCATTGAACAGGTCAAAAAATGTCCGAGCGGGGCTTTGAGTTATTATATGAATGATGAGAAAAAGGAAGAATGAATTTCGTGAGGCGTGAGATGTCGGTCGTGGGTATAAAGTTCACTCACGACTAACGTCTCACGATCAACTAAACTTTCTTCGTCCCCGAATACCCGTTCTTCAGCAACCACTGCAGCACCTTATCCCGCTGGTCTCCCTGAACAATGGCTTCGCCCTCTTTTACGCTGCCGCCAGTGCCGCAGAAATTTTTTAATTGTTTGCCGAGGATCTCCAGGTCTTCTTCTTTGCCGATAAACCCGGTAACCAGCGTTACGGCTTTTCCTGCACGTTGTTTGGTGTCGAGGCGAATGCGGAGTTTCTGCTGGTTGGCGGGCAGTGTTTCTTTGGCAGCGTTATCCTCTTCTTCAAAACGAAAAGAAGGATCTGTACTGAAAACAAAACCTCTCGCATCTGGTTTATTTTTTTTACTCATGCTTATTCATTTCTCCTCTGCGGTTCACTCCCCGTTCTCTGCATCTCTGCGGTTGGAGAGTGTTACCAACCGCGGAGATGCAGAGGGGCAGAGACAGCCGCAGCGTTATATTAAGACTGCTTTTAAACTCAGGTCAAGGCTTTGCGCCTGGTGTATCAATCCCCCAACACTTACATAATCAACACCGGTGGCAGCATAGCTTTCAATCGTATCTAAATGAATCCCCCCACTCGCTTCTGTTTCAAATGCACCATTGATGATTCGTAAAGCTTCCACGATCAGGGAAGGTTCAAAATTATCCAGCATGATTCGGAATACTTTTCCTTTTCCGATTTCACAAACTTTCTGTACATCAGACAAGCTACGGGTTTCCACTTCTATTTTTAAAGGAATATTTTTCTGTTGTGTGTATCGATACGCTGCTTCGATGGCCGGTTCAATACCACCGCAATAATCAATATGGTTATCTTTCAGCATGATCATGTCATACAAACCAAAACGATGATTGGTGCCCCCACCAATGCGCACGGCTTCTTTTTCGAGTAAGCGGAAATTAGGCGTGGTCTTGCGGGTGTCTAAAAGCTTAGTATGATAGCCTTTCAGTTTATCCGTGTATTGTTTTGTAAGCGTGGCAATCCCACTCATCCGTTGCATACAATTCAGGGCAAGGCGTTCACATTGTAAAATGGTATGTACGGCTGCCGTTACTTCAAAAGCCTTCTCACCATATTGCATCGGATCCCCATCTTTTTTAAAAGCTGTGAAACCGATACCGGGTTCTACAAAACGAAATATTTTTTCGGCTACTGCTAGTCCCGCCAACACCCCATCCTGTTTGATCTTTAACACAGCTTTTCCCTGCTTGTCTTTTGGGATGCAGCTGAGCGTAGAATGGTCCCCATCGCCTATATCTTCCGCAAGAGCGTTTGCAATTAAGGTTTGCAGTAATTCATCAAAAGAAGCCATGTTGTAAAATTAATCCCTAAAAGAATGAGCCCCGCTATTTGCAGGGCTCTTTATTATTTATTGATGGAATTTATTGATGGATTGGTATCGCTCACTGAAAATCAATCTTCCTGATAATAAACTTTGCTGTATCGCTATACCTATGCAAGATGGTATCGAAATTCCCTTTATTGATCGCGTAACTGTTATTATAATTCAGATCACTGGAACAGCCATTTGGGTTTGCACAGATCTTGTTCACGAGTTCACCCCATTCATAGGCTTTTGCTTTGAAAAAGGCATCTTCCTCTTCCAGCTTCCTGATCTCTGTATATAAAAGTGTGGCTTTCCCCCCAGATGCCATTGGCGGCGCGGGTTTTGACCAGCAGAAATAA
Source organism: uncultured Chitinophagaceae bacterium (assembly GCA_966076165.1). Lineage (GTDB taxonomy): Bacteria > Bacteroidota > Bacteroidia > Chitinophagales > Chitinophagaceae > Sediminibacterium. The sequence goes on along the minus strand of CBHRAM010000216.1, from coordinate 4,044 downwards.
TAATAGATTTTCTTTTCTGATCTTGAATTGGTAACCGGGTTTGAAGATAACAGCACCGGTATTAACAGCCATAACAGTGTTTTCATATTCAGCGTTTTGGTTAATGATCATTGATTCTTCCTCAATAAATCAAAAACCATGCCCTAGCTGATCCGCAAAGTAATGATCTGACGGCGGCCATCCTTTACCCGAAGCATAATGGTGATATTATTTCCTTTGCCGCCATTCAGCAGTTTACCGGCCAGGTACATCGTATTACCCAGCTCCCTTTCCGACACTTTTTCAAAGCCATTCACGCCATTTTCAGCAAAAAAAGCTTTTAAAGCAAGGGTGGCCTGGTTTCGGCCCATGCTTTTCACCTCGTCCTTATCCAGCAATTTCATATCTACATATTCATCGAAATACAGACCTACTTTCTGGGCATCGGCGGTCTTAAAAGCGGATACAATGGCTTCTGTGTCCCCCTGAAAACGGAAGGAACTCATGACCAAACCAAGTATTGACAGCACTATTAATCTTTTCATAAAAACGGGTTTTAGGGTGGATTCCCTGATATTCTTCCTTTGAAATTGCGAAAAACATGCCAACTTTGAATCCGGCGCTGTATTTGCCTAAAGTTACTGTTAATTGATGAATTTAAATATTGTTCAATCCCATGAGTAAGAAAGTTATTTTGGTCATAATGGACGGCTGGGGCCTCGGAAAAGTAAAATCTGCCGATGCTATTCAAAATGCGCATGTTCCTTTTGTAAGTTCTTTATATAGTAAATATCCTAATACGACTTTGATCACCTGCGGAGAAGATGTAGGCTTGCCCGAAGGACAGATGGGTAACAGCGAAGTGGGCCACCTGAATCTGGGTGCCGGGCGGATTGTTTACCAGGAACTGCAAAGGATCAATGTGGCCATCCGTACCGGAGAGTTTGCCGCCAACCCTGTATTACTGGAATCGATCCGTTTTGCAAAAGCAAACCAGAAACCGCTTCACCTACTGGGCTTAGTGAGCGATGGAGGGGTTCACTCCCATCTGACACATATCAAAGCCCTCTGCGATGTATGTAAATCAGAAGGATTAACCGAAGTATATATACACGCATTTACGGATGGAAGGGATACCGACCCCAAAAGTGGCCTGGGATTTATGACCGATCTGCAAAAACACCTGAACAGTTCCGTTGGAAAGATCGCAACTGTGAGTGGCCGGTATTATGCGATGGACCGCGATAAGCGCTGGGAGCGTGTGAAACTGGCTTATGATTGTATAGTAAAAGGTGTGGGGCCTAAAGCAACCGATGCACTTGCCGCTATTGAGCAATCCTATGCAGCGGATATTACGGATGAATTTATCAAACCGACTGTTGTTGTAGATGAAGCACAGCAACCACTGGCTTTGATCAAAGACGGCGATGTGGCCATCTGCTTTAATTTCCGCACAGACCGTTGCCGCGAGATCACAGAAGTATTGACACAGAGTGATAATGCTGAGTTTGACATGAAGAAGCTGGACCTGCATTATACCACTATGACGATGTACGATCACAAATTCAAAAATGTGCATGTGATCTTTGAGAATGATAACCTTATCAATACATTAGGTGAGGTATTGGCTGCCAATAACAAAAAACAGATCCGCATTGCGGAAACAGAAAAATATCCGCATGTGACTTTCTTCTTTAGTGGCGGGCGTGAAGATGTTTTTCCGGGCGAAAGCCGCATCATGGTTCCTTCACCCAAAGTGGCTACTTATGATCTGCAACCGGAAATGAGTGCGAGAGAGATCACCGATAAACTGGTGCCTGAGATCGAAAATGAAACGGCAGATTTTATCTGTTTGAACTATGCGAACACTGATATGGTGGGCCATACCGGCGTATTCAGCGCCGCCATTACAGCGGCACAAACCGTAGACGCCTGTGTGAACCGTGTGGTAACAGCAGGCCTGGAACATGGTTACACGATCTTCCTTACCGCCGACCATGGCAATGCTGATTATATGATCAATGATGACGGAACGCCGAATACCGCGCATACATTGAACCTTGTTCCTTTCTTTATCATCGACAAAGAATGGAAGGGTGCTGTGAAAAACGGTAAACTGGGCGATCTGGCCCCTACTATTCTAACCGTGATGGGCTTACCGATTCCAAAGGAAATGAGTGGCAATGTATTAATCTGATTAAAAATATTATCTCATGAAAATTCTAAAAAAAATACTGATCGGCTTACTCGTGATCTTTGTGATCGCACAGGCTTTCCGTCCGGCAAAGAATAATTCCGGTGATACCACAAAAGATATTTCTGTATCCTATGTAGTGCCTGAAGATGTAAAAACGATTCTTGCAAAAGCCTGTAATGACTGTCACAGTAACAACACAAAATACCCCTGGTACGCAGAAATACAACCTGTAGCCTGGTGGTTAAGTGATCATATCAAAGACGGAAAGCGCCATCTGAACTTTAATGAATTTGATGGATACCGTATTGCACGCCAGTATAAAAAACTGGAAGAGTGTATTGAACAGGTGAAAGAAGGTGATATGCCATTATCATCCTACACCCTGATCCATAAAAACGCGATCCTCACGGATGCAGAAAAGCAGATCTTATTCAACTGGTGCGATGTGATCAGGGACAGTATCAAAGCCCGATACCCGGCGGATAGCCTCGTGATTAAGAAAAAGTAAACATTGGTTTGTGGTCTATAGTCTGTGGTTGTTAATAGTTCGATAACCACAAACCAAAGACTACAAACAACAGACCACAGACCCTCCATATGCAAATCAGATCCGCCAAATACCTTATCTCCTCTGCGCTGGTAAGCCAATGCCCTAAACCCGACAGACCCGAATATGCGTTTATCGGCAGGAGTAATGTGGGCAAATCATCGCTGATCAATATGGTGACCAACCAGAAAGGTCTGGCCAAAACATCGGCAACTCCGGGTAAGACACAATTAATCAATCATTTTGAAATAGAAAGCAGTATCGGCGATAAGGGCCCCAAACAAAAATGGTTCCTGGTGGATCTGCCGGGTTATGGCTATGCCAAACGTTCACAAAGTGACCGGGCCAGATGGGAAGAAATGATCAATGGCTACCTGCGCAAAAGAGAGAACCTGGTGCAGGTATTTGTATTGATAGATGCCCGTCATACACCTCAAAAAAATGATCTTGAATTTGTAAGCCAGTTAGATCATTGGGAAGTGAACTTCAGCCTGGTATTTACCAAAGCCGATAAAGAAAAGCCGGCTGTTGTAGAAAGAAATGTAAAAGCGTTCTTAGATAAATTAAAAGAGACCTGGCAATTTCTGCCCCGCCATTTTGTAACAAGCGCTGAAAAGAAAACGGGCCGCGATGAACTCACACAATTCATTGAAAGCTGCAACAAAGAGATCTCGGATACAAAGACGGAAAAATAAGGGAGTCGGCTTTTACTCCGGAGCCAAAGCCCCGAATAAACCAATAAGCTAATCAACAGTAAACAATCAGTTTACCGCCTTATCCGCGCAACAGCTGCTGGCAAAGGCTTCCGGCTTGGCTTTAAAAGCAAACCCCATACCCAGGATATAACCCATGGCCTCGCGTAAAGCATCATTGCTCTTAAATTGCGGGTTGGTGTTAATATCGGCATGTACTTCCATTTCTACCTGGTGCTCAATAAAAATGTTACAGAGTTCGTAAGCCACTTCAATACTCTTGGCTACTTCTACCAGCATCCTTTCCTTGATGTGGTATTTCTGTTTTGTTTTTTCATTGTGGATGTACATAAAGCCACCATTGTGTTCGCGAAGGAATACGATCACTGTGGCAAATTCAGTGTCTTCCCCTTTTACCTGGCTATCGGTACCAATACAAACTTTGAGTTTGATACCCATTGCCGTTTCCCTTTTGATCGCATCTTCCACTGCTTCTTTAATGGGAAGGTTGATGTTCTCTCCGTTAAATTTTCTCCAGCGCATAAGATTGATGTTTTTGTAATTTACTGATTAAATGCAGGCATAGCAACGATTCCGGATGATCTTATTATTAACAGACGTGGAAAACG
>CBHRAM010000215.1:0-6368 GCA_966076165.1 uncultured Chitinophagaceae bacterium | reverse complement strand
AATTTAAAGAGGTTGATAAACATAAAGATCCAGGCAGCCGTACCAATAAAATTATTCTTTGGCATGCGCATGGCCAGAAAATATAAATTGGCGAACGCACCTGCCAGGTTTCCGAGCATGGTAGTAAAGCCTGCGGCCAACCCGGTAGTGGCGGCAAATAAAGGATGTTGCGGTACCTGTTGCGATTTTCGATACTCCATGAATACAACGATCACGATCGTGATCAGGATAATGACTGCCATTATCTTCCGGAACAGTGCTTCATCCATATCTTTTCCCAGGTAAACACCCAGTAAGATCCCCGCCATCATCCAGGGAACCAGTTTTCTGAAATGGTTCCATTGTGCATGTCGGTGGTAATAGATCACGGCAGCAATATCTGCCATACATAAAAGCGGTAAAACAATTCCCGTAGAAGATTTACTTCCAAAAACAAAAGCCATCAGCGTAACACTCAGCATATCCACCCCCTTCAATCCGGCCTTACTCAGGCCAATGATAAAGGAAGCCATCAGGATCAAGACCCATTCGGAAAAAGTATAAAGAGAAAGTATATCCATCGCGTTTTAAAAAAGGAAGTTACCATTGTCTGTGCAACAATTCTTCCCTAAAGATCGGTTAGTTATGGGTTTGTTTATTATCTTAAATAATCTTTCCGTTCATCAACCCTATGTATATGAAAAACATTTTCCGGCTTACCGTTATTTTATCCTGTTTTGTGTCTGTTTTCTGTGCCACAGAAAATTATGCCCAGGCTGTTTCTCCGAATGACTCAACCCTGTTCAAAGGAATGAACTGGCGTAATGTAGGACCCAATCGTGGTGGGCGTTCGCTGGGGATTGCCGGTAGTTCAAAACGTAAATTGGAATATTATTTTGGTGCCGTAGGTGGTGGGTTATGGAAAACTACCGATGGCGGTATTACCTGGAAGCCGGTTACGGATGGCCAGATCACCAGCTCTTCGGTAGGTGCTGTGGCTGTATCAGAGTCCAACCCGGATATTGTGTATATCGGTACCGGTGAAACTGAGTTTCGTGGTAATATTATGCAGGGCGATGGTGTATACAAATCTATCGACGGCGGCAAGACATGGAAAAATATCGGTTTAAAAAATACGCAGTCTATTTCACGGGTACGCATCCACCCCACCAACCCGGATATTGTGTACGTTTCTGTTCTCGGGCACGCATTTGGCCCGAACGAGGACCGTGGCGTATTTAAAACAAGTGATGGTGGCAAGACCTGGAAAAAGATTTTATACAAAGGCGATAAAGCGGGTGCCGAAGACCTGGTTATTGATACACAAAATCCTGAAACCATTTACGCATCTATCTGGGAAGTGTACCGCACTCCTTATAAAATGTGGGCCGATGTGGGAACATCCGCATTATATAAGTCTGTGAATGGAGGAGAGACCTGGACAGAGCTAAGTAAAAATCCGGGGATGCCGAAAAGCCCGATCGGAAAAATTGGTGTAGCTGTTTCACCTGCTGATCCCAATCGTGTATGGGCCATCGTGGAATCCAATGAAGGGGGCCTTTACCGGTCAGATGATGGCGGCAGCAACTGGAAGCTGGTAAACAATGAAAGAAAACTCAGGCAGCGTGCTTTTTATTATTCACGCATTGTGGCAGATCCCAAAAACCGGGATGGTGTTTATGGATTGAATGTTGATTTTTATAAATCAACCGATGGCGGCGTTACTTTCCCGAAATCCATTAAAGTACCGCACGGTGATAACCATGACCTGTGGATCGACCCAACTGATCCGATGCGTTTGGCTGAAGCAAATGATGGAGGCGGAACCGTTTCTGTTAATGGTGGACAAACCTGGACCGATGAAGATTTTCCAACAGCGCAATTATATCATATCATCACTACCAAAGATTTCCCTTACCATATAGCAGGCGCCCAACAGGATAATACAACCATTGCCATACCCAGCGAAGGATGGAACCATATGGCTGTAAGAAACAATACCCTCAAGCCCGGGATGGGCTATGCCTATTCTGTAGGTGGCGGTGAAAGCGGATACATTGCACAGGACCCCAAAAATCCGGATATATTTTATGCAGGTAGCCAGGGTGCTTTGATCACAAGGATCAACAGGGCTACGGGACAGGCAAGAGATGTGCAGGTGTACCCAAGATTTTTTTCCGGAGAAGAAGCGAAAGTGTTGCCGGAAAGATGGCAGTGGACATTTCCCATTGTTTTTTCACCTGCTGATCCCAAACGTTTATATGCCTGTTCGCAACACGTGTGGATGACAACCAATGAAGGACAAACCTGGGAAAGGATCAGTCCGGATCTAACGTATGCAGATACAGCCACACTGGGTGTAAGCGGGGGTGTGATCACCCGTGATATGAATGGCCCTGAAATTTATGCAACCGTGTTTGCCCTGGCACCTTCTTATCAGGATGCCAATACTATCTGGGCAGGATCGGATGATGGATTGATACATATCACCAGAAACAATGGAAAAACCTGGGAGAATATTACACCATCGGATCTGCCAAAAAACACGAGGGTCAGTATTATTGAAGCATCCAGGTATGCTGCAGGAACTGCTTATGTAGCTGCAAAACGCTACCAGATGGATGACCGCACGCCCTATATCTGGAAAACAACGGATTTTGGCAAGCACTGGAAAAAAATCATCAATGGTATCGGCTCAGGTGATTACGTACATAGTATCAGGGAAGATATCACACGTAAAGGTTTACTGTATGCCGGAACAGAACATGGTGTCTGGATCTCATTCAATGATGGCGAACAATGGCAGCCGTTACGATTAAATTTACCGGATGTACAGGTAGCCGATATGGCAGTTACAGAAAAAGATCTTGTGATAGGAACACATGGCCGCTCTATTTACATACTGGATGATATTTCACCGATCAGGGAATATTCTGCAGCGCTGGCTGGTAAGACCACTCATTTATACAAACCCTATTATGCGGTAAGAAATGTGCAGAATGCTGTTTTTGAATATGCGCTCACAGATACCAGTGATCTGAAAATAGAGATTTTCAGTCCGGAAGGAAAACTTGTACAAACTTTCACTGGCCTCAAAACAGGTACCAAAGCAGACTCTACAGCTGATGATGAAGATGAAAGAAAAGCGCCCCCACCCACGATGAAAAAAGGGTTGAACCGTTTTGAGTGGGACCTGAGATACCCGGCAGCTACTTCTTTTAAAGGTATGATACTGTGGAGTGCCAGTACTTCACGCGGCCCCCTGGCCCTTCCCGGAAAATACCAGATCAAATTAACCAATGCAGGTAAATCATTCACGGAATCTTTTGAGATCAGGCTGGATCCCAGGATCAAAGGGGTAACGATAGCTGATGTGCAGGAAAAATTCAGGTTATCGATGATGGTGCGTGATCAGACCAGCAAAGCAAATGAAGCTGTGATCAAGATAAGAGAGGTGAAAGAAAATATGAAAAAAGCAGGAGTTGCGGAACCGAATAAGAATATGATCGATCAGTTGAGTGCTATTGAAGAAAATCTTTACCAGGTAAGAAACCAAAGTTCACAGGATCCATTGAATTTTCCGATCAAACTGAATAACCGCTTAGGATCGTTAGGCCGGAGTATTGAAACCGGTGAATCAAAACCAACAGATGCTGCTTACAAAGTATATAAAGAACTTTCTGCGGATCTGGCTAAGGAATTACAGCATTTAGATAAGCTTTTGGAAAATGCTGTCATTAAACCTTATAATAAACCGGTTACCAGATAATTGTATCGGGCAATTGCGTTTTTTTGAAACACATAGGATCATAGGTTAGAACGAAGAGCATATAGATAAAACACTATATGCTCTTTTCTTTTGCTTTTGAATCTATGTATTTAATAAAACAATACGCTACAAAATACTTAATCAAAAGGGGAAGGGCTCACGCAGGTCCAGCCGCCATCTACGATCAGGGTTTGGCCGGTGATGTGTTTTGCTTTATCCGATACAAGGAATAATGCAGTACCGGCAATATCCGAAACTGTTGCCGGTCGGCCCATGGGGGTAATGCGGCTCCATACATCTGTGTAGCCGGGATCATCTAATGTGCGTTCCGTTTGTGTGGCACCGGGTGCGATCGTGTTCACATTGATTTGATAGGGCGACAATTCGAGTACTAAATTTTTAGCCAGCATTTCCAACGCCGCTTTACTCATTCCATACGCCGCCAGGTCTTTATGTGCCTGATGACCGGTTACGGAAGAAGTAAATAAGATACTACCCCCTGTTTTTTGGGTCTTCATTTGATTGGCTGCGGCTTGTGCGAGAAAAAAAGTTCCGCCAAGGTTTACCTGCATTACCCTGAAAAAAGATTCCGGAGAGTAAGTAAAAAAATCTCCAAACAAAGTAACGCCTGCATTGGCGATCACGATATCGAGGCTACCGAATTTTGCAACAGCTTCGTTTACCATTTGTTGGATCAACCCGGTATCACTGCTGTCGCCTGCAAATGCAACACAGGTCCCTCCAGTATTTTCCGTGATCTTTTTTGCAGCGGCAACTGCTAAATTTTTATCGATATCATTTAATAGTACAGAAGCCCCTTCCCTGGCCAGGTTATGACAGATCTCAAAACCAATCCCTTGTCCGGCACCGGTTACTATGGCAACTTTATCGGCAAACTGCATGCGTGTTGTTTATATAGTTAGTGGGGATATGAAGTATTCGTAAGTGTTTGCTCCGTTCCCATCAGGATCGCTTTTTTCTCACCGGGACGTAACCACTGCAAAATCCTGAGCATATCTTTTTCCTGGATAGCCACACATCCGGCCGTTGGTGTGAATACCGCATCGGCCAGATGAAAGAAGATGGCACTTCCTTTTCCTTTTATCACCGGCATCGTGTTGTACTCTATCACCATACAATACTTATAGTCGATACTTTTCAACAACAGGTGTTCAAAAGATCCTGCATTTGTATTGCCCCGTACATGTGTATTGTAATCGGGGGATGCCGGGTCGTCTATCCATTTATCTTCCGCAGTACTTTGTATAAAAGTAAGTGCAGTCTTTACCGAAGGTTCATAGGTAAATAATTGTCCCAGGGCAAAAAGTCCCGATGGTGTTTTGTTATCACCTTCTTTTTTTTCATCCATACGGGCAAAACCGTTTTTACCAATACTGGCCACTACCGGGTTAAAATGTACCTGCCAGCGCCCGCTCTTTTTTTCAAATGCGGCCAAAACCGCTTTATTGGAAGTATCATTTTTTGAAAACACAATGAGTAGCTGGTCCTTATCCATTAAAGCCTGTTTATTCGCTTCCAGGATCCGTTCATATTTGTCAATGGCAGTAGGCCCTTTCTGGGCATACAAACTGGTGCATAGCAAGAGTAACCCGAAAGAATGGTATATCCGGTAGCGCATTTTCATGAGGTGTTTCAGGCAAGAGATCCTGTGTGTAAGTTAAAGTATTTGATCAGAACCTGCTTAAAATATGGGATTTGTCAGCCTGAGTGGCCGGCAGATGATAAAAGTCATTTTTCAATAACAGGCAGGCTATGAACTTTACCGGCAGAAAGAGATCTTATGCTAAAACAAGTTTTCAGGAAACCGGTTTTGCTGGCCGCTATTATTTGTATTCCGGTGATCATGATGGCCCAAAACAAAATAAGTGTTGATATTGCTTCGGTAACCAACCGGTACAGTTCTATGAACGGGTTGAACGTAAGCAGCTTTTATCATTTCAGTGAAAGATTTACAGGTGGGATAGAAATGAACCGGTTCTTCCCCGTAAATAAAAACATATCCGGCGAAGATGTACAGCAATCTGCCTGGGATTTTGACCTGAACTTTCATTACCTGATCCCTGTTGCCAAAGAATGGAAACTATACCCGTTAACAGGCATCAGCCATACCTCAGAAAAGGAAATTGCCCTTAAGACCCATGAAAGCAGTATAGAAAAATTCTGGTCGTATAATACCGGCGCAGGCATTTTATGTGAGTTGGGAAAATGGTCGCCTCATATTGAATACAGTTTTACCTGGGGACATATTAACCAGCAATTCCTGATCGCGGGCTTAAGCTATGAACTGGCATGGGGCCATCATAACAGAGAGCATACAGAAAAATAGTCTTGGTGTGTTACCAGACAGCTCTTTTTCAAGAGACGATCTTGTTGTAACATTTATGGATAAACAAAAACACCTGCGGTTGGCTGCAGGTGTTTTATTTTAATAGGTTTTATCTATTATTACGTGTTGTTCTATTAAAATCAATCTTGCGGTTTTCCGAGACCGCGGTCGCTCATGGCCGCTAGGCCTCGTTACTGTTAACCGGCTGCTTTTTCTTATAATACCGCATAAAGAGGGATGCTTCGCAAAATTTTGTTTTACGAGGCCAATTTT
>CBHRAM010000214.1:0-6384 GCA_966076165.1 uncultured Chitinophagaceae bacterium | reverse complement strand
TCACCGGGTCATTCTTTTTGATATGAAAACAGCATTTCCCTTTTAAACATTTCATAAACTCCGGACTGAATTGTTTGCGCATTTCATTACTTCCATAGATAGGCATATAATAAAAGCCAACATAGCCTTTCTGTATCAGGCTTGATATAAACCAGAGTTCTTTTTTTTCCCTGCCGGCTATCACCACAGGTTTGTGGTTTACCAGGTTAAACTGTCCTCCGGTTCCGGCATGCATGACCATATCTCCTTTGCCATGGTAGGGCACTGCCATTTTTTTGATGGCTTCAAAGATCACCATCAATTCAGGTTGTCCTGCAGATTTATCTGCGTATTTGATATTGATCGTTCTTTCTTCTTTTTTTGGCTTAGCTGCTTTTACGGCTTTCTTTACTGTTTTTTTTGCAACCGCTTTTTTGGTCACTGCCTTTTTCGATACCGTTTTTTTGGGAGCGGCTTTTTTAGCTTTTGCCATGTGGATGATTTTCATACAATATAAAAAAAGTCCGCCGAAGCAGAAACTCCGGCGGACTTAATATTGAAGAAGTCCATAGTCGATAGTCCATGGACCATAGTATCATTTCTTGCCATGGACTATGGACCAGATATTATTCCCAGATCTCATCCTTCCCCTGGAGCCACAACTTAACCGATTCTGTGGTAACCGATTTAGGGCGTTCAAGCGGGAAGCCCAGGGCCCTGTCCCAGCAAAGGCTGGCCAGTACACCCAATGCACGGCTTACGGCAAAGAGAACGGTATAGAATTCATATTCCACCATACCATAGTGTACCAGTAAGGCGCCGCTATGTGCGTCTACATTGGGCCATGGATTTTTGATCTTGCCCAATGATTGCAGGATAGGTGGAACGGTATCATAAATTTTCCAGACTGTGTTTACCAGTTTGTCATCCGGCATGTGTTTCTTACCAAATTCCATCTGGGCGGTGAAACGGGGATCTGTTTTACGCAATACAGCATGTCCGTAACCCGGTACCACTTTACCTGATGACAATGTTTTCTGAACATAATCTGCGATCTGTTCTTTGGTAGGATCGTCCGTGCCCAGTTGTTCCTGCATCTCAAAGATCCATTTGATCACTTCCTGGTTAGCCAGTCCGTGCAAAGGCCCTGCAAGACCGTTCATACCGGCAGCATAACTTAAGAAAGGATCGCTCAAAGCGGAACCCACCAGGTGCGTGGTATGTGCTGAAACGTTTCCGCCTTCATGGTCTGCGTGGATGGTCATGTATAAACGCATGAGTTCTTTGAAACTTTCGTCTTCAAAGCCCATCATGTGTGCGAGGTTTCCGGCCCAGTCGAGAAGACCATTGGGTTGGATATGTTCGTTGTTCTTGTACTTTCTGCGATAGATATAAGCGGCAATACGCGGTAATCTTGCGATCAGGTCCATGGTATCATCATAGATCGCATTCCAGTAATCTTTTTTATTGATCCCCTTGGCGTATTCCTTGGCAAAATTACTTTCTGTCTGTAAAGCCATCACACCGGTAACAAACATGGTCATGGGGTGCGCACTGATCGGCAATGCATCAATGGTGGCGAATACATAATTGGGCACATGGCTCCTGCGTTGCCATACATTGGTGATATGGGTCACATCTTCATCGGTGGGCAATTCACCAATCAGCATCAGGTAGAACAGCGCTTCGGGTAAAGGCTCGCCACCGCCGGGTGCTTTGGGGAGTTTTTCCTGCAATTCGGGGATGGAATAGCCGCGGAAACGGATCCCTTCCTGTGCATCCAGCAAACTGGTTTCGGTAACCAGGCCGGTAATACCCCGCATACCCTGGTAAACCTGCGACAGGGTTACTTCCCCGATCTTTCTTGCACCATGTTCCTTCAGTAATTCTTTGATCTCTGCATTAGAAGCGTCAGCTTTTGCCTTGAACCGCTCTTTTACTATACCCATGAGTGTGGTCTTTTATGATAATCCCCGGAAACAGGCAATTTGGCTTGCAGCCGGGGAAATTTTTTATAAGGGCTAAAGGTAAAACAAGTTGCCCTCCACAACAAAACAAATAGGATGAACTGCGAAGATTTTACGGTAAAATCACTTAGGCGCCTTACGATAAAGGTATATGACCACAAAAACGAATATGAGGTTGGGGATCCATGCGGCGATTACCGGTGGCAGATTGCCTTTTGTAGAGAAAATGGTTGAAAACCGGTCTGTAATGATGAACAGCGCAGCTATGGCAAAACCCACGGCCAGATGCACCCCACTCCCGCCCCGCACTTTGCGTCCGGCCACGATACCACCGATCAACGTGAGCAGCAGAACGGTTACACAGGTAGCATCACGCCGGTAACGCTCCACTTTCAGCTCATTGAGTCCCTCCGAGCCCCTTAATTCTTCCAGTTTAATGAACCGCTCCAGTTCGGGGGAAGTCAGTTTATCCTTGGTGTATTTATCCCGGCTGAGGTCATAGGGCTTGAAGTTGAAATTCATCACCCGGGTGCCTTCCATCACCACATCTTCCTTGAGCGGATCCAGTTTGCGGTTTACCAGTGACTGGATATTCCATTTTTTGGTAGCTGTATCCCAAAAGATTACATCGGCCCTTGTATTCTCAACAACCTTATCTCCTTTTACGGTATAGAGAAAAAGGGGGCCGCCTCTTTTGGTGAGGGTATCGTACGAATAGATCCCTGCATAGGTAAATGAATCCACCCGCAAATAAATATTGCTGCTGGAAGCTACCAGGTTATTATAGGAATTATTGCCGTCTATATATTTCGCTTCAAAACTGCCCCTGATCTGGTTGGCACGCGGCACTACATTATGATTGGCAAACCATAAGATCACCATCAGGATACTCCCCCCAACCCAATAGGGCCTCAACCAGCGCTGATAAGAGGTACCGCTGGCCAATATGGCAATGATCTCACTTTTACCCGCCATCTTGGATGTAAAAAAGATCACGGCAATAAATACAAACAAGGGAAATAATAAGGCAATGATATGCGGAATGAACCCGAAATAATATTTCGTAACGATCTGCCCGAAGCTCAACTGTGATTTCACAAAATCATCCGTCTTCTCACTCACATCCACCACCACAGAAATAATCGCAAACAGGAAAATAGCAAAGAAGAAGGTGGTCAGGAACTTCTTCAGTATGTACCAGTCGATTTTTTTCATGATGGGCTGTGGGACAAAGATACAGGGTGGGGGTTAGTTAAAAGGGTTAAAATAGTTAAAGAAAGCAAGGGCGTTAAAATAGTTAAAGTGGCTAAAATGGTTATTGATCTTTCAACTACTTTAACCATTTTAACTATTTTAACCTACTCCATAGTGCTATAATCGCTGCTTCACAACCCCTATCATATCCCTTTTCCAGCTAGCAAAATCCCCTGCCAGTATATGCTTCCTTGCTTCTCCCACTAACCACAGATAAAAAGCCAGGTTCTGGATGCTGGCCAATTGTAAAGCAAGTATTTCGTTCGCGATGAACAGATGACGTAGATAGGCTTTTGAATAATACTGACTGGGCTCACAAGGCAAACCCGGATCGATGGGCGAGAAATCGGACGCCCATTTTTTGTTGCGGATATTGATCACGCCCTGTGTCGTAAAGAGCATACCATTACGGCCGTTGCGGGTAGGCATTACACAGTCAAACATATCAATACCGAGATCAATGCACTCTAAAATATTCCAGGGGGTACCCACACCCATCAGGTAACGGGGTTTATCAAGGGGAAGGTTATCGGCACAGAGTTCTGTGAACTCATACATCATTTCTTCCGGCTCTCCCACACTCAATCCTCCGATCGCATTGCCTGCAGCTCCTTTGGATGAGATATAATCGCAGGAAGCTTTACGAAGATCTTTATAAGTACTTCCCTGCACAATGGGAAACAGGTTTTGTGTGTAGCCATATTTATCGGGTGTTTCGGCCAGTCTTTGAAAACACCTGTCCAGCCAGCGGTGAGTGAGTTCCATGCTTTTTTTGGCATAGGTATAATCGCTGGGGTAAGGCGGACATTCATCAAAAGCCATAATAATATCCGCACCAATACTGCGCTGGATATCCATTACATATTCGGGCGAGAACAGGTGTTTACTGCCATCAATATGCGATTGAAACATAACCCCTTCTTCTTTGATCTTACGGTTGGCAGCCAGTGAGAAAACCTGGTAACCACCGCTATCGGTCAGTATGGGCCTGTCCCATCCATTGAATTTATGCAAGCCCCCCGCTGCTTCCAGCACTTCGGTTCCGGGCCTTAGATAGAGATGATAGGTATTCCCCAAAATGATCTGGGCCTGTACATCCAGCTTTAATTGCTGTTGTGTAACGGCTTTTACACTACCCACCGTACCCACGGGCATAAAGATGGGCGTGAGGATCTCTCCATGATCGGTACTGATCTTACCCGCCCTTGCCTTAGAGCCTTCTGCGGTTGTTTCTAACTGAAATGCCAATGTAGCCATGGGGCAAAAGTAAGATAGTTCATGGTTCATGGCGTATGGTTCATGGTTAGTACCCATTTTACCATGAACCATACGCCATGAACTATATGCCAACCCCTTCTTTTCCACACCCCACTCACCCGAACCCCTCAAAACGCTATTTTTGCGGGATGATGATACCTCCCATCGTATGGACCGTTTTGTTCTATACTTTTTGTACAGTGATCGCCATACAGGTTTTTTATTACCTGTATTTCTTCAGCCGGCTGGCATTTTATAAAGAGCCGTTAAGAGAAACCAGTCATGAACACCCGATCTCTGTTGTGATCTGTGCCCGTGATGAAGCGGATAACCTGGCCAGGAATTTACCGGGGGTATTGGTGCAGGATTATAAGACCACACACGAAGTGGTGATCGTGAATGATAATTCTACAGACGAAGGCCGGTATGTGATCGATGAGTTTAAAAAATCGTTCAAGAACATTAATCATATCCATCTTACCCAGGAAGCCAAGATGATCAGCGGGAAAAAATTTCCTTTGTCGATGGGTATCCGCAGCGCCAAATATGAGATCGTATTATTGACCGATGCAGATTGCACACCAGCTTCCGAATTCTGGATGCAGAAGATGCAGGATGCATACACGGATAATACCGAGATCGTTCTGGGCTATGGCGCTTATCATAAAAGGCCGGGCATCCTGAATAAACTGATCCGTTTTGAAACCTTTCATACCGCTATTCAATACCTCTCTTATGCATTGGCTGGTTCACCTTATATGGGTGTAGGAAGAAACCTGAGTTATAAGAAAGAAGTGTTTCTGCGTAACAAGGGGTTCTCTTCCATCAACCAGATCCCCAGTGGCGATGATGACCTGTTCATTAACCAGGTAGCTACGGCAGAAAATACAGCGATCGTGATCGATCCCGAAGCCCATACCGTAAGTGAGCCAAAGAGAAGATGGAGCGACTGGATGACACAGAAATACCGTCATTACACAACCGGCAGGTATTACAAACCGAAACATAAATTTTTACTGGGCTTATATTCACTCAGTTTGTTCTGGATCTATCCTTTATTGGCTGTATCCATTATTTTCTTTAACTGGTGGATAGCACTCGCGGTTTATGGTGTACGGTTGATCATACAGGGAATTGTTTATTATAAATCCATGAAGCAGTTGAATGAAAGCGATCTGCTGCCATGGTTTGTATTACTGGATATCTGGATGTTCTTTTATTTCATTTTTACCCTACCTGCTATATGGAAAGCACCCCGCAAAAACTGGGATTGATCCTGAAATACTTTGCCGATTTCACGGAAACGCAGGTAGCACAGTTTGCTGCACTGGATGCATTATACACCGAATGGAATGCCAAGATCAATGTGATCTCCCGAAAAGATATCGATGCGATCTACCTGCACCATGTGTTGCATTCTTTAAGTATTGCCGCGATTGCCGATTTTGCAGATGGTACCCATGTGATCGATATTGGTTGTGGTGGCGGATTTCCAGGTGTTCCTCTGGCCATCTTTTTCCCCAAAGTAAAATTTCATCTGGTAGACAGTATTGCTAAAAAACTAAAAGTAGTAGAAGCGGTTTGCGAAGGGGCAAATATTAAAAATATCACCATCCAGCATACCCGCGCTGAAGACATCAAGAACCGGAAATTTGATTATGCCATTTCACGTGCAGTTGCCCCGTTAAAAGATCTTTGGAAATGGAGCTCTCCCCTGCTTAAGAAAGACCATAACAAAACCTTACCCAACGGATTGATCTGCTTAAAAGGCGGCGACCTGGCGCAGGAGATCTATGAAAGCGGTTTACGCCCTAAGATGATGCCGATCTATAAAATTTTTCCGGAAGAATATTTTCAGGAGAAGTTTGTTTTGCACGCGGCGAAATAGGAATTAACGGATTGGCGGATTACGGATTGGCGGATTTTT
>CBHRAM010000213.1:0-6449 GCA_966076165.1 uncultured Chitinophagaceae bacterium | reverse complement strand
AATGCGATCTCCTCCATATTTTCACCACGGCCGGTTGCCCAACAGGGTTTGTTGAGGATAAAGAAAGGGCAGTCACTACCCAGTTGCAATGCATAGCGAATAAGCTGTTCTTTTGACAGATCCAATCTGCAGAGATCATTGATCAGCCTTAACGCATAAGCCCCGTCTGCACTTCCGCCACCAAGGCCTGCACCCATGGGGATGATCTTGTGTAAGTGTAACTGTATAGCGGGTAAGGATGGAAAATCTTTTTTAAGAAGGTGGTATGCCTTTGCGCATAGATTGTTAGCAGGATCGCCTTCAATACGTAAACCGGAACTTGTAAAGCTAAGTCCAGACTCCTCACTTTTAACTTCAGACTTAACCGCCTCCAATGCATCCTGCCATTGTACTGGGTAGAACACGGTTTCGAGATCGTGGTAACCATCTGCTCTTTTTCGGGTGATGTTGAGGCCGAGGTTGATCTTGCAGTTGGGGAAGAAAAGCATTGAGTAATTAAAAATTAGAAATTAGAAATTAAAAATTACTCGGTTGAACTATTTTCTTTTATTGATCTCATCCCTGATGGAGATGGCACGGATATAGTCTTCGTGTTCGAGTACATCGTTCAGCAGGGTCTGTAATTCTTCGAGGTTCATTTTGCTGAGGTCGTCTTTACCACTGCCGGTTTCTTCGATGCCTACCGGTTCGCCTTTGGGTTTCTTTCCGGCACTGTCTTCCATTAAAATACCGGCGTTTTCGAGGATATGTTCGTAGGTATAGATGGGGCAGCCAAATCTTACGGCCAATGCGAGGGCATCACTGGTGCGGCTGTCGATCTCAACGGTATCATTCTCGGTAAAACAAACCAGTTTGGAGTAAAAAATACCCTCCTGGAGATCGCTGATGATGATTTCCTGTAGTTCCACGCCAAAAGCGTTCATGAAATTTTTCATGAGGTCGTGGGTCAAGGGGCGACTGGGCTGCATATGTTCCAGCGCAACGGCAATGGCCTGCGCCTCAAATCCGCCAATGACTATGGGTAAACGGCGTAATCCATTCATTTCTCCCAAAACCACGGCATAAGAATGCGTTTGCGTAATACTGTGCGAAAGGGCGACTATTTCCAGTTCTATCTTTTTCATAGATAGCTACGAAATTACTTCAAAATAAAACACGAACGCATAGGGAATATTGAACAGATGAACAAGGAACAGATGATTAGGAGAGCAGGAAACGGGTGAATGTTGAATGTGTTAACTGTTGAATGGATTTATATATGTTGATAATTTTTAAAGTGTAAGGGGCGATTCTTGTTAAATCCTTCCTTAATTCCCTGGTTCCTTGCTCCTCTGTTCGTCTGTTCATCTGTTCCTTGTTCTTCTGTTCCCCTCTTCCCTTACTTTTGCGCCATGCATTATGTTTCTGCCGAAGGTTTGACAAAGAGTTATGGTATCAACCCGCTTTTCAAGAATATTTCATTCCATATAAACGAAGGGGATAAGATAGCCCTGATTGCCCGGAACGGGGTGGGTAAATCAACCCTGTTAAGGATCCTGAATGGGGACGAGACCCCGGATGAAGGGAAATTGTTCATCCATAAAGATGTTACGGTGGCCCTGTTTGAGCAGGACCCTCATTTTGATGAGAATAAAACGGTACTGGAGAATATCTTCCATACCAACCACCCCGTAATGAATGTGATACGTGAGTATGAACTGGCCAGTGAGAGTGAGGATGGGGAAGCGTTGGTGGAACTGTTTGGTAAGATGGATGACCTGAATGCCTGGGATTTTGAAGTGAAGGTGAAACAGATCCTGACCAAGCTGAATGTGCACCATTTAACACAGGCGGTGAGTGACCTGAGCGGCGGGCAAAGAAAAAGGGTAGCATTGGCCAAGACCCTGATCGATATTGGGTTTGACCATAAGCATACCTTGCTGATGATGGATGAACCGACCAACCACCTGGATGTTGAAATGATCGAGTGGCTGGAAAATTACCTGAACCAGGAAAATGTGACCTTATTGCTGGTAACGCACGATCGTTATTTTCTGGATGCGGTTAGCGAAGAGATCTGGGAGCTGGAAAGAGAGAATATGTATGTGTACCGCGGCGATTATGAGAATTACATGGAGAAGAAAGCGGCGCGGATAGAAAGTGAGCTGGCCAGTATAGACAAAGCCAAGAACGAATACCGCAAAGAACTGGAATGGATGCGTAAGCAACCCAAGGCCCGCACCACCAAGAGCAAGAGCCGGCAGGATAATTTTTATGAAGTAGAGGCCCGCGCCAAACAGAAGATCGAAGATGTGCAGCTACAGCTGCAGATGAAAATGAGCAGGCTGGGTGGAAAGATCATTGAGATGAAGAAAGTGTACAAGAGCTATGGTGATCTTCCTATTTTAAAAGGGTTTGATTATAATTTCAGCAAAGGAGAACGTATTGGTATCATCGGAAAGAACGGAGTGGGAAAGAGTACGTTCATGAATATGCTGCAAAGAATTGAACCCGCTGATAGCGGAAAGATCAATATCGGCGACACCGTTGTATTCGGCAATTTCTCACAGGCGGGGTTGGTGATCAAAGAGAATATGCGGGTGATCGAATATGTAAAAACCTTTGCAGAAAATTTTCCATTGGCCAATGGCGGTAGTTTAAGTGCTGCACAGTTTTTGGAACTGTTTTTATTTACACCGGATAAGCAATACACCTATCTCAATTCATTGAGTGGAGGCGAGAAAAAAAGATTGCAGTTATTGACGGTACTCTTTACGAACCCGAATTTTTTGATTCTGGATGAACCTACGAACGATCTGGATCTGCCTACACTCGCGGTGCTTGAAAAATTCCTGGATGAATACCAGGGTTGTGTATTGATCGTGAGTCACGACCGTTATTTTATGGACAGGCTGGTAGATCACTTATTTGTTTTTGAAGGAGAAGGAGAAGTAAGGGATTTTCCCGGAAACTATACACAGTACCGTATTTGGCTGAAAGAAAATGAGAAGAAGGAGAATAAATGGGACGTGCTGGAAGAGCGTAAGAGTAAGGGTGAAACTACGGAAGCGGCAGTAGTGAATCGTGATGTAGTGAGTAGTCAGTCGTCAGTAGTGAGTAATAAGAAAAAAATGAGTTTTAAAGAGAAGCGTGAGTTTGAATTGCTGGAGAAAGAAATGCCCGAACTGGAATCAGAAAAAAGATCCATCACCGATCAAATGGCCACCGGTAACCTGCCTTTTGAAGAACTGCAGAAACTGAGTGAACGGATCATTGTGATCGATCAATTGCTCGGAGAGAAGGAATTGAGGTGGTTGGAGTTGAGTGAGATGACCAGTTAGTATATTGGGAAATTTTGGAATTGGGAAATTGGGAAATTGAAAAAGCAATTCCAAAATTTCCCAATTTCCCAATTTCAAAATCAGACAAAGCTGATCAGCTCAACATCAAATATCAACGTACTGTTGGGCCCGATCTGTGCACTCACCTGTCTGTCTCCGTAGCCAAATAATTGATCTGCCGCAATATCTGCGCGCTTACCTGTCTGTCTCCGTAGCCGAGGTGTGCGGGGATGAAGAAACGCCATTTGCTGCCGGTGGGCATTAATTGTAAACCTTCGGTCCAGCCTTTGATCACCATATTTAATGGGAAAGAAGCGGGACGGCCCCTTTGTACCGAGCTGTCGAAAATGGTTCCGTCTATTAAAGTGCCGTGGTAATGGCAGGTAACTTCATTATGCGCCAATGGTTTTTCTCCGGCGCCTGCAACCAATACTTCATATTGCAAACCACTGGGTAATTCGGTTACTTCGGCCCGGGTTTTGTTGGTGGCCAGAAAGTCCTGTCCGGCTTTCAGGTTGGCAGCGGCTTTTTCCGCTTTCATTTGTGCTAATTGATCGGCTACTCCCATTTTATTTGTTTTTGGCAAATATACAGCAAGGCGAACAGACCCGTTTCATGGCCAGGAAAGGTTATCTTTTTATTATCTCTTCGGGTTTCGGGTAAACAGGGATTTTATTAGGTTACCTTGTGGGTATTCAAAAGACAGGTATGACGGCCATAATAGATAAATCCGGAAAAACGATCGCTTATCATTATCAAAACATGATATTGGATATAACCCAACAGGAAGTGATCGGGTTGATTTTGGGGAATTGTGTTTTTGGAAGACAATCCTCACCAGTAGGGAAGTATTTTAATGATACATTCCGTAAAAAGAACGGGAAGATCATTGCGAAACTAGGCGAAGAAGTGAGTTTGAAAAAATCACCCAAAGATGCCCATCTTTCCATGCAGGCATGGCAAATGCTGGGCAAAGTAAAAGACCATGTTTGTTTATGGGTGGATGAAAAAAAATCCTGGACCAAGCAGGATTTTATGGAATACCTGAAAGCCGAAAAAGATATTGCAGAGGAAGAGTAAGCTTGTATTCTTCGTTTCTTATTATTATATTCATCAACTAAACGATGAATTGATGAAAAATCTGTTTGATCCCTCTGCCGCAGCTGATATCCTTTCCCGGTTTCAACAACTGCAACCCGATAGCAAAGCTTTATGGGGTAAGATGAATGTGGCACAGATGCTTGCACATATACAGGTGCCTACACAGGTATCGCTTGGCGAGCGGCAATTAAAAAGAAGTATTCCCGGTTTTTTATTTGGCTCTTTTGCCAAGAAAAAACTATTGAGCGATAAACCCTTTCCTGTTGGCCTTCCTACAGATCCTTCCTTTCTGATGAAGGGCGATCATGATTTTCAAACTGAAAAACAGAAAGCTTTTGCATTGCTGAGCAAACTTATTGATGGGGGTGAAGCAGGCGTAACAAAAGCAACCCATCCCTTTTTCGGAAAAATGACAGCTTCAGAATGGGGCATCCTTACCTGGAAACATATGGACCACCATCTTCGGCAGTTTGGTGTGTAAACAATAAGAAACCTGCATCGGTGCACAATTATTTTCAGAACTTTACAAAAAATTGAAAGATGAAAATAAGAGCATTGGGATCGCAGGGAATTGTGGCCTCACAATTAGGGTTGGGATGTATGGGGATGAGCGAGTTTTATGGGGCAACCGATGATACAGAAAATCTGAAAGTATTGGATCGGTCTATTGAATTGGGTATGACTTTTTGGGATACCGCCGATGCCTATGGCCCCTATAAAAACGAAGAACTCCTGGCCAAAGCTTTAAAAGGCAGGAGAGAAAAAATTACACTAGCTACCAAATTTGGAATATTACGTGATCCCGCAAACCCGCAACTGCGTGGCTTTAGCGGGAAACCGGCCTATGTGCAATCTGCCTGTGAAGCAAGTTTGAAAAGGTTGGAAGTAGATGAGATCGATCTGTATTACCTGCACCGGGTAGATCCCGAAACACCCATTGAAGATACTGTGGCTGCCATGGCTAAACTGGTAGAACAAGGGAAAGTACGGGGTATTGGATTAAGTGAAGTGTCGGCGGCTACGCTTAGAAAAGCCCATGAGATCTTTCCGATCACTGCTGTACAGAGCGAATATTCCTTATGGTCGAGAGAACCGGAAGAGGAAGTATTGGCCACCTGTGAAGAACTGGGGATTGCTTTTGTTGCGTATAGCCCTTTAGGCCGTGGGTTCCTGACCGGACAGATCAAAAAATTTGAAGATTTTGCTACTGATGATTTCCGCCGTATGTCGCCAAGGTTCCAGGGAGAAAATTTTGAGAAGAACCTGGCATTGGTAAAAAAGATACAGGAGATCGCCGATACAAAAAATTGTACAGCCTCGCAGTTGGCATTGGCCTGGGTAATGGCGCAGGGAGATTATATTTTTCCGATACCGGGTACTAAACGTTTAAAATACCTTGAGGAAAACGCAGGTGCATTGGATGTGGTATTGACATTGGATGATCTGGCTACGATCGATGCATTCTTTCCGAAAGATGTGGCGGCGGGTACCAGGTATCCGGCGAGTGTGATGGGGTGGTTGAATAAATAGCGGTTATTATTTGTAAATCATTTTGAATTGATCAAGAGCGGGGAGAAGGGTTCTCTTCCTGCTCTTGTCGTATTGATAGATGATCTCACCCACTTCTTTGAAGAAAGGATATCCGATTTCATTGTACTCATATTTATCATCATTCAAAACCCCATCCCGGTTTACATAGATCACGGCGCTGAGCATAAATTCGGTTTTGGAATCGAAGTCAACAATATAGGCTGCATCTGTTAAATAGCCGTATGACCAGCCGGGTTTATTAAAGATGCGGATATTGGGTGGCGGTTTTTGTTTACCTGATTTGTAGAGAAAGAATTTGGTATAGCTGCTAAAGAATTCTGTGGTGTCGTAAGCGGGTTTTTTACTTTCAAATGGATACTCAGACATGTACTGGTACAAAAAACGGAGATCATCTTTTGTGAGATGAAAACGCTGGGTAGCAGGAACCGATTCCGGAAACATTACTGATTGCAGCATTTGTCGCAGGTCTTCTAAAGG
>CBHRAM010000212.1:0-6452 GCA_966076165.1 uncultured Chitinophagaceae bacterium | reverse complement strand
CAGAGAACGGAGAGTTTGCGCAGAGAGTTTTATTTTCTTTTGAATACCCCAAAATAAATATCAGACCGTTTCTCAAATCCTAATCGTTCATACATTTTGATCGCTCTTTCATTATCACTTCTCACATGAAGGAAGGGAGTTTTTCCTTCGGCAATTATTTTTTCAGCGATCAATGAAACCAGCATCGCTGCATAACCTCTGCCCAGATGATCCGGATGTGTGCAAACCGCACTAACCTCTGTAAAAGCATCCAGATGTAACCGTTCCCCGCTCATCGCCACCAGTTCGTCATCCACAAATATGCCATGGTAATTGCCAAACTCGATCGTTCTTTCTGCAAATGGGCCTGGCTTAGTCAGTGCCGTTAAGGCAAGCATGGCAGGTATATGTGAAGTATTTAATACGCGGCAATCAACAACACCCATTTTTACCGGAATGAGTTTATGACAGATCATCTGCCAGAGTGGTGTTGTAAAGACAAGTTCCCATTGAGCTGAAAAGACCACCTGCTCCTTTAACATAGCAGACCAGGAGCGGCCCACGGGTAAACGATCATAAAGAATAGCTTGATTTTCTTTTGTCCAGGTGGGTAATGCAGCAAAAGGGGAAACTTCTGCAGGTAAATAACCAACCAGATCATCCCCCAGATTAAAACGGCTGTCTGCACTATTGAGTGCCTGCCAAACAGGGTTATCTAAAATCTGCAACAAATCGAATAAGTGTTAGTGAATAATCGGCAATTTAGCTTTTAGTGAACCAAACTGCGCCCTTGCGCCTCTGCGTGCAAAATAACTCTGCAATAAGGCTGGAAACAAAAATACCGATAAGCTTTCATTCGCTTACCGGTATTTAAAAGAAAGAGTTGCCTGCTCTACGCCATTGCTGCTACTTCGTTGATGTTCTCCTGTAATTCCAGTTTTGCTGCCAGTGATGTGACCTTTTCTAATAACGCAGGCATGACTCTTTCAATGGGGGGCGTTAATTCGATTCCTTGCTGTTGTATTGTTTCAATACTTACTACAAACAGATAGATATGGGGCATCTTATCCATTAGCTGGAGTGCGTTTACCATATCCCGTAAGCCAATATCATGCGTACTCATGGCACGCGGAAAATCTTTGGCAAATTTTGGTTCGATCAGGCGGATGGTACCGGGGGGATTACCATCCAGCGTTGCATCGATCAGTATTACGGTTTCGTGTTCTTCAAAATATTCCAGCAGGTGAAAACCGCCGGTGCCACCGTCTACAATTTCTATATCCGGGGGCAGGTTCATCGTTTCTAACCTGCGTGCTGTGTGAACGCCTACGCCTTCATCGCCCATCAGGTAATTACCAATGCCCAGTATTAATATGTGCGGATCTGTTTGCATTATTTTTTAGTATCTGTGTTCGGTGTATGATGTTCTTCGTTCTGGAATACTTCTTCTTCAATAAATTTCCATCCGCCGCCCATACTGCTCATTTCGCCACGGCCTTCTACGTAATCGTGATAGAAAACCAGGTACACGTGGATCAACGCAAAAAGGATGAAGAACCACATGGCCCAATGGTGTATCTGGCGGGTAAGGATATCTCCGCCAAATAAAGCGGGTACCCAGGCAAACATTTTTGGCAACCACCAGGTTCCCATTACAGCATAGAGTCCGAAACCTGTTAAACATTGGATCAGGAATGCCCAGAAAGTGAGAAAATAAATAAACCCTGCCATGGCATTATGGCCAATGCTGATATGCTCCTTGCCTTTCATCATCAGGATATCGATCTTGAATACATACCACATTTCTTTAAAGAATTTTTTAGAAGTGGGTATGAACTGTTTCCAGTTGGCATATTTATTTCCTACGAAACCCCAGTAGAGCCGGAACAGAAAATTGAAAAAGAAAATATAAGCAGCTACAAAGTGAATAAAGCGCACCCATCCCATAGTAAAACGCATGGTAGCTTCCTGCTTACTTTGCAGGGCCAGCGGATCGGCAATTAAAAAACCGGTAATGATGAGTGCAATAATGGCCAGCGCATTGAGCCAGTGATAATAACGTACGGGTAATTCCCATACATACACACGGCGTAAACGATGAACATGCAGGTATTTGGTTTTCATAATGAATGCTTAATGATTAGAGCCGTTGATTAATCTCCTACAACACTTACACGACTGATGGTTTTTCCTTCCTCATCATACAGGTGAACACTGCAGGCCATACATGGGTCGAAACTGTGTATGGTACGGAGTATTTCCAATGGCTGGTTTTCAATAGCCACCGGTGTGTCGATAAGAGAAGATTCATAAGCGGATAAACCGCCTTTACCATCTCTTGGCGATGCGTTCCAGGTAGTAGGCACTACCAGTTGATAGTTGGCGATCTTGCCATCTTCAATATTGATCCAGTGTGCCAGTGCACCACGGGGTGCTTCTGCATGTCCTACCCCTACCGCCTGTTTTGGCCAGGTAGATGGATCGAATTTGCTGGTATCTGCCATACGTGTATCACCATTCTTAATATTCGCGATCAGTTTGTCGAAGAACTCCAGGCTCCATCCTGCCACCAATACACTTTCCAGGCCACGGGCAGCTGTCCTGCCCAATGTAGAGAAGAGTGCGGTTACCGGAATATTTAAGTCTTTCAAAGCTTTATCAACCACTGCTTTGTATTCCTCTTTACCACGTGCATAGCCGATCAATACACGGGCTAGCGGGCCCACTTCCATGGCATTGCCTTTCCAGCGTGGTGTTTTCAGGTAACTGTATTTCTGTGTGGTATCTAAATGTTCGAAAGGAGGTTTTGGGCCGGTGTATTTGATCTTACTTTCGCCTTTCCAGGGATGCAGTCCCACTTCATCACCACCTTTATATTCGTACCAGGAATGTTTTACAAATTCCTGTACTTCATCATCTTTACGAAGATCTACATCGAGTACTTTACTGATATCTTTATTCAGAATGGCACCGGATGGGAATTTATAAGAAGCTTCATCTCTGTAATTGGTAACCGGAAGATCTCCATACGCGAGGAAGTTGCCCAGTCCGCCACCGATCGCACCCCAATCTTTATAGAAGGAGGCGATTGCCATCAGATCCGGAATATATACCTGCTCAATAAATTCTTTACCCTGTTCCAGCAGCTGTTTTACATACGCCAGCCTTTCTGCATTGATACCGCTCACATCATCCAAAGCAATAGAGCAGGCCATGCCACCCACCAGATAGTTAGGATGCGGGTTCTTACCGCCAAAAATGGCATGTACTTTTACAATTTCTTTCTGCCATTCGAGAGCTTCGAGATAATGCGCAAGACCGATGAGGTTTACTTCTGCAGGTAATTTATAAGCCGGGTGCCCCCAATAACCATTGGCAAAAATGCCGAGCTGGCCACTGGCTACAAATTTTTTAATACGTGTTTGTATATCACTGAAATAACCCGGAGAACTTTTGGGCCATTTGGAAATACTCTGTGCCAGTTCTGAGGTTTTTTTCGGATCTGCTTTTAAGGCATTCACCACATCTACCCAGTCCATCGCATGTAAATGATAAAAGTGAACTACGTGGTCGTGCATATACTGTGCGCAGTACATGATATTACGAACCAGCTCTGCATTGGGTGGAATGGTAATGCCGAGTGCATCTTCCACGCAACGTACGGAAGTGAGTGAGTGTACCGAAGTACAAACACCGCAAACACGCCCTACAAAGGCCCAGGCATCGCGTGGATCGCGGCCGCGAAGGATCTCTTCCAGCAAACGTACCATGGTACCGCTGCTGTAAGCGTCTTTGATCTTGCCGTTCTCAATATCTGCTTCTATGCGCAGGTGGCCTTCTATTCGGGTAATGGGGTCTACAACTATTCTTTTACTCATATAGGTAATTGTATATCGTTAGGTATTATGATTTCAATTCGTGTTCGCTTTGTTTGCCTTCATCTTCCAGTTCATGAATTAATTTACTCTTGCGGATATTGGTCATAACGGCATGTCCGGCCAACGCTGCAGCCGTAACACCCAATGCCACTTTACCAACGGTGTCGGCATCTGCTTCTATACCAAAGCCGGCAAAAGAAGAACCTCTTTCATATAGCCTGCCGTTATCCCAGAAATTCTCTTCGCTGCAACCGATACATGGGTGGCCCGATTGAATAGGGAAGCTGGTACCATTGTTCCATTTGGTAACACCGCAGGCATTATAAGTAGACGGGCCTTTGCAACCCACTTTATATAAGCAATAGCCTTTCTTAGCATTTTCATCATCAAAACTTTCAACATACAAACCGGCATCGTAGAAGGGACGGCGGTAACAGGTATCGTGTACTCTTTTGCTGTAAAAAGCTTTGGGCCTGCCCAGACGATCGAGTTCGGGTATGCGGTCGAAGGTTACGAGGTGAACGATCACTCCGGCCATTACTTCACCAATAGGAGGACAACCCGGAACCTTGATCACCGGTTTGCCTTTGATCAGTTTATGAATAGGGGTTGCCTGGGTAGGATTGGGTTTAGCCGATTGTACACAACCATTGCTGGCGCAACTGCCCCAGGCGATAATGGCTTTGGCACCTTCTGCCGCTTCTTCCAGGATCTGCATCGATGTTTTTCCACCGATCATACAATACACACCATCTGCACCAACGGGTACACTGCCTTCTACACATAATATATATTCACCCTTATATTTTTTCATGGTATTCTGCATGGCTTCTTCTGCCTGAAAACCGGATGCAGCCATCAGTGTTTCTGTATAGTCTAATGAGATCTTGTCCAGCAGAATATCTGCTACGATGGGGTGTGACGACCTGATAAAGCTTTCACTGCAACAGGTACATTCCTGGAAATGGAGCCAGATAACAGGCACACGGGGTTTGGTTTCCAGTGCTTTGGCCACCTGACCAATAGCAGTGTTCTCAAGACCGATAAAGGCCGTCATCATACTTACGAACTGAAGAAAGTCGCGGCGGCTGTAACCTTTTCGTTGTACTTCTTCATAGTAAGTGGGTTGTTGGGTTGGGACAAGCTCGTTAGACATAGGGCGTTGTTTTAATTGTGTAAAAGCGAACACAAATTAGTTTTGTCACCTACCGCGCCGAATGATGTTTATCACAGGGGTGTATGATTTAAATCATGTTTCTCAGTAGGTGCATTTTCTACTTTGCATCCTGAACGCTAATAAAACATCATTCATATGAAAAAATTTATTGCATCTGCAGCCGTATTAATGCCACTGGTTACAATGGCTCATCCCGGTCATGGCGGAACGGATGGTTACACCATTATCCACTATTTCACAGAGCCACAGCATGCCATTATCACTTTTGGCATATTGGCAGCAACTGGTGTTTTTATTGCCTGGGAGCGTAAACAAAAAAAAGAACAGGAATAGACCATTATGCATGAGTTATCCATTGCCATGAGTATTGTTGATCTTGCTGCAGAGCAGGCGGCTAAACACGCGGCATTGGAAATAGAAGAGATAGAACTGGATATCGGTTGCCTGAGTGGTGTGGAAATGGATTCCTTCGATTTTGCCTGGCGGCAGGCAGTAAAACGAACAATCCTTGAGCATGCAACCCGGAAAGTGAACAGGATCGAAGGGAAAGCCCATTGCCTGGAGTGTGGATGTTACTTTAGTATGCAACAGCTCTACGATAGTTGTCCCGATTGCAACAGCCATTTTTCTGAGATTCTCAGCGGAAAAGAATTGAAGGTAAGATCACTGGTCTTGCCCGATTAACCAAACATAAAACGAACCCTATGTGTGCTACCTGCGGATGCGGGCCTTCTTCACATGATCATCATGATCAGGAACATGGCCACGATCACTCACACCAAAACGGAAAAGGCAAGAAAGTGATCGATGTGGAACAGGATATCCTCCATGAGAACAATCTTTTGGCCGAACGCAACAGGGGTTTCTTTGAAGGAAGAAATATTCTTGCGATCAACCTGGTGAGCTCACCGGGCTCAGGTAAGACAAGTTTACTGGAAAGAACCTTAACGGACCTGAAAGGAGAATTGGAATTTGCCGTGATAGAAGGCGACCAGCAAACCGCCAATGATGCCGACCGGATACATGCTACGGGTACTAAAGTAACACAGATCAATACTGGTAAGGGATGCCATCTGGATGCACATATGGTATTACATGCAGTACAGGGGATGAAACTGAAGGCAGATTCTGTTCTATTTATTGAAAATGTAGGTAACCTGGTTTGTCCGGCCATGTTTGATCTGGGAGAAAAGGAAAGGGCCGTGGTGATCAGTGTAACCGAAGGGGAAGACAAACCCCTGAAATACCCGGATATGTTCCACTCATCCACCCTATGCATCATCAATAAGACCGATCTTTTACCATATGTGAAATTTGATGTGGAGAAGGCAAAAGAATATGCCAGAAAAGTAAACCCTTCGCTGGAGATCATCGAACTTAGCTGTACCAGCGGCGAAGGGATGCATCTTTGGTACGAC
>CBHRAM010000211.1:0-6458 GCA_966076165.1 uncultured Chitinophagaceae bacterium | reverse complement strand
CAGGAATTGCTGATGGGCGAAAGAGCCACGCTCCATAAGAATATTGTGACTGTATTTGGCAAGAACACCCATGTACTGAAAACCATTATTGAACAGGGCATCAAAAAGAAAGTATTTAAAAAAGTGGACCCCGAATTAACCATGGCCACGTTGATCGGAACCATCAACCAGGTAATGTTATCCAAAACCATGTGCACCATGCTGATCGACAGAGAAGAAGGTTTTGACCCTTATACAGATACCGCTTTCAAGAACCGCCTCATCAAACATTTGAAGCAGGTGATGCATTCTTATTTATTGAATAACTGATTATAAAGGAACAATAAATAACAAACTGATCACAACAACAAATCAAAGACTACAAACTACAAACTCTCAAATATGTCAGAAGAAAAAAAATCACCGGTTAGGATCATTGTACTGGTAGCGATATTACTGGTAGCTGCTTATTTCGGTTATAAGAAGATCCATTTTGTGTTAACGCATGAAACGACAGATAATGCACAGATCGAAACACAGATCACACCTGTATTGCCCCGTGTAGCGGGCTATGTGAAGAGTATTGCCGTAAAAGACTATGACTCGGTAAAAACAGGCCAGTTGGTAGTGGAACTGGATGATGCAGAATTACAGACCCAGTTACTCGAAATGGAAGCCGATTTCCGCCAGGCAGAAGTGGATGTGATCAATGCCAAAGCAGCTTTGAACAATGCCATCGTTTCTCTCCGTGTAAACAAAGGTAATATCGACCTGAGCCAGATGCGCAGGCAAAAAGCAGAAGATGATCTCAAAAGGGATCAGAATCTTTTCAGGGACCAGGCCATCACCAGGAAACAACTGGATGATACCAAGTTCAATGTAGAAACAGCCGCACAGCAATTGGAGAACAGCAAAACAGACCTGAGTGCCGCACAGAGCCGCATCGCGGTTTTACAGGCTGGTGTTTCGAAAGCAACTGCAGGACTGGATGTAAAGAAAGCCAAGATCGAACAGACCAAACTGAAACTTACCTATACAAAGATCTATGCACCGCAAGCGGGTAAGATCGGTAAGAAGAATGTATCTGTGGGTCAGTATGTGCAGGCGGGTACGCCTCTGTTCTCTATCGTAAACGATACCACCTATTGGGTGATCGCGAATTTTAAAGAGAACCAGTTAAAGAAATTATACCCCGGTAAAGAAGTGGATATTGAAATTGATGCATTCCCAGATCAGAAGGTGAAAGGGGTGATCGAAAGTTTGAGTGAAGCTACCGGTGCCAAATTCTCTTTACTGCCTCCGGATAATGCGAGTGGAAACTTTGTAAAAGTTACGCAGCGTGTACCGGTGAAGATCCAGATCAAAGATATTCAGCAGTATAGGAATATGTTGAGGGCGGGATTGAGTGTATTCGTAGTAGCAGAAACAAAGTGACCCCTCCCTGGCCCTCCCCTATGAGGGGAGAGAGATTTAGCAGGAAGGAAAATTCGGAGAGAGTAGACTATTCTCTCTGTTAGAAAATATTAAGACAGCATGGCAACACCTAAAGGATTTGCGAAAGCAATTATTGTACTGACTACCGTTACGGCTGCGGTGATGGAACTGATCGACACGTCCATCGTGAATGTGGCTTTGAGCGATATGAGCGGTAGTCTGGGCGTGAATATTGAGGATATCAGTTGGGTGATCACTTCTTATGCGATCGCTAACGTGATCATTATTCCGCTTACCGGGTTTCTCGCAGAATATTTCGGGAGGAAAAATTATTATATCGTATCCATGATCATCTTCACCGTTGCCTCGTATATGTGCGGACAATCGGATACACTGGTGGAGATCATTGTGTGGCGTTTTATACAGGGTGTGGGTGGCGGTGCCTTATTGTCTACCTCACAGGCTATCTTGTTTGATGCGTTTGAACCGCAGGACAGGCCCATCGCTTCCGGTTTATTCGGAATGGGGATTGTACTCGGCCCAACACTCGGCCCAACATTGGGTGGATACATCATCGATCACGCTTCATGGCCACTGATCTTTATGATCAATATTCCGATCGGGATACTTGCTACTTTTCTTGCCTATACTTTTATTGATAAAAAAGAAGGCGAGGGTGAAAAGAAAAAATCGATCAAGATCGATTATACGGGGATCCTTTTGTTAACGGTGGGCATTGGTTGTTTACAATATGTACTGGAAAGAGGCGAATCGGAAGACTGGTTCAGCAGCCAGACCATTCAGATCACATCTTTACTCGCCTTCATTGGTATGGTAGGTTTTGTGTGGTACGAATTAAGTATCAAGAACCCGGCTGTTAACCTGCGTGTATTGGGTAACCGGAACCTTGCATTTACCACCATCTTCACATTTGTGGTGGGATTAGGTTTGTTCACATCCGTATTTGTATTCCCCGTATTGGCGCAGAGAACCTTAGGTTTTACTGCATTTGAAACAGGGTTAACACTACTCGCCCCTACCCTTATCACGGTATTAATGATGCCCATTATCGGTAAACTGATGAGCAAGGGTGTATCGCCCATACCTTTTGTGGTGATCGGTTTCCTTTTATTTGCTACGTATTCGTGGATGAGTGCGAATGTGAGTCCGGATGTAGGCAAAGAAGATTTCTTTATCCCTCTCGCCTTCCGTGCCATTGGTATCAGTATGGTTCAGTTACCCCTGATCAACCAGGCTGTTGCCGGATTGCAACCGAAAGATTATGCATCAGGTATTGCTTTGAATAATATGATCCGTCAGTTAGGAGGTGCTTTTGGTATCGCCTTAGCCAATAACTATATCGCACACCAGTATGCACAACACCGGATTGACCTCGTAACCAAAGTAACCGGCGAATCGCAAATGTTTCTTGAACGCAGCAATACCATTACCCAAGGCATTATTGCCAGGTCGGGTGATATGGCGGGAGCAAGTAACAAAGCATTGGCAACCATTAACGGGGTTGTAGACAGACAGGCGTATTTCCTCTCCTATCTCGACACATTCCGTTTGATCACCGTTTTCTTTATACTGGTAATACCATTGGTAGCATTTTTAAGGGTAAAGAAAAAATCAGCAACAGAAGTGAAGGCAGCGATGAAGGCGGCTGAGGAAGCGCACTAGGCAATTGGGAAATTTTGAAATTGGGAAATTGAATATAGTATAATTAAGACCCGTCATTTCGAACGGAGCGTAGTGGAGAGAGAAATCTGTAACTCGATTAGCAGATTTCTTCCCACCCTGCAGGATTCCTCCTTAGAAATGACGAAACATAAACGCAGAATTTTAATACAATGAAAAGAATACTCATTACAACAATCCTGATCGCTTCGGCTTTTTCGTTGCGGGCGCAGGTTACGGTGAATGGTGAATTGAAAAACCTGATCAATCAGTCCTTTGGTTATTTTCCGAAAGTGAAGGAAGTTCAGAATACAGTGGCTACGGCACAGGAGAAAGTGTCGCTTACCCAGCTGAACAAGTTCCCGGATATCACTGCAGATGCTTCGTATGCCTATGTGCGTCCGAAAATAGAACTGCCTTTGAATGGGGATGTGTTCCAGTTTGCGCCACTGCATAATTTCAGCGGTGCCGTGAATGCAACGTATGCCCTGTTTGATTTTGGCAGGCTGCAGGCAAATATTGAACGTTCCAAAGACGACCTGAAACTGGCCGAACACAATGTGGATTATGTAAAATCGCAATTGGCTTACCAGGTAGCCAATGTGTATTACAATATTGTGTACCTGCAAAAAGCCATCAGCATTCAGGATAGTGTGTTGAACTTTCTCAACGAGAATAAAAAAATTGTGGAAAGCCAGTTACAGAACGGAACCGCATTGCGTATTGACCTGCTCAATATCCAGGCTTCTATTGATAACGAGGAGAACCGCAAAATTGACCTGAAGAACAGTTTACAAAAACAACTGAACCTGCTCGATTATACAACAGGCACCAAACAGAGCAATGGCAGTAATTTTGATTTTGATATCAACCTCACCGATGCCGGCAGCGCTTTAGGATTGGCACAAACCAATAACCTCGATTTTGTTTTGGCAAAAGACAAGATCAAACAGGCACAAAGCGATCTGGCCATTACCAAAGTGGCCGACAAACCGATGATCGGCCTGAAAGCCGCAGCGGGTGTAAAGAATGGCTATGTACCCTATGTGACCGATCCACGCTTTAATTACCTGGCCGGTGTTTCTTTTACCATGCCTATTTATAATGGTGGTAAGAATAAACAACAACAGAAACTGCAGCAGAACATCATCAAACAAAATGAAATGGCTGTGGAAAGTTTAAGCAGCACCTACAAAAAAGATATTGAACAGGCATTGACCGATATCAGCACCAACCTGGAAAGGATCAAAAATACACGCGGCCAGATAGACCAGGCCAAGGCCGCACAGATCCTGGCCACCAACCGTTTAAAAGGCGGTACCGGAACCAACCTGGAAATCACCAACGCCAGCACCAATGTGCAGAGAGCCGCTTTAACCAAACTCCAATATGAATACCAGTTGTGTTTAGCTAAAGTGGAGTTGACGAGATTGATGGGGTACCAGTATTGGTAGTTATTAATTAACAATTAAAAATTAGAAATTAAAAATTGGAACTGGTTTAAGGTAGCACTATATTTTATTAATATAGTATTCATTCACCTTATCTAAACAAACCGTGCCTTTGTGTCTTTGTGTGAGAATTCATTTCCTTACCAAGGCACAAAGGCACAGTTTGTTATAGATCGTCTTTGCGAGGAACGAAGCAATCTGTATTTCAAAATTTAGTCAGCCTGCTCTTCGTAACACAGATTGCTTCGTCGTTCCTCCTCGCAAAGACGGCACATCATTTGGCTTCAAACCATATCGGCGTAACATCATCAGGTACCGCATTGTAATTAATGAACAACTCCTCCCCTTTCTTAATGGCACGCACGGTTTTGATGGTCATGAGATCTGAAGTATAATCCATCTCGTAATCGCAGTTGGCATTATAGGCATGGTTGTAGAGTGACAGATAGCCTAAAGCAATACACACTTTCTTCTTACCCGCTTCTCCCCATTCAAAAATATAATCGAATAACAGGGTCTTCTCCACATGTTTCCGGTCTTTGGCACTGAGTACCAGTACCGGAGAAATTTCAATGATGGTGTTCTTCGCGATCTTTTCTGAGGCAAATACCCCACGCCCACGCTTATCCGAAGGGGCCACAACAAGAATTGGTAAAATCATAAGCCATGAAGATAGGGCGGGAATATTGAATATTGAACAGGGAATGTTGAAGTTGGGGCATGCGATATTGTGTAAACACTACCGAAAACCCCCTTTGTGCTCCTCTGTTCCTCTGTATCTCTGTGTTAAAAAAAAAACAAACCCGATGGCCTCGAATGACCGGCATTTAGTGATGGTTTTCAACACAGAGGCACTGAGCTTAGGAGTTTCACAGAGAAATGCGGGTATTCCCATCCAACATTAGCGGTACTGAATTTTTGCAGTCCTGTATCGAATCCTTAATTATTAATTTTTAATTATTAATTACTAATTAAATTGCACCCCATGTCACTCGAATTAGAACAGCCCGGCATCTTCGAGCAGTTTGAACAACTGGTCGCAACAGAAGATAAGCTCCAGATACGTGAGTTCCTGGATGACCAGAACATTTCTGATGTGGCTGACCTGATCAACGAGTTCCCCGACTATGAGGCGCAGATCATTGCCAATATGGCGATCCACCGCGCTTCGAGCGTGTTTAAGATCCTGGATATTGCCCAGCAAAAAAATATCGTAAAAGAATTACCCTCGGCCAAAACAGCGGAACTGCTGAATGAATTGCCGGCGGATGACCGTACCGACTTTCTGGAAGAACTGCCCAAAGCCGCGATCCGCGACCTGATCAAACTGCTGGATCCCGAGGAAAGAAAGATCACGTTGAGTCTATTGGGTTATCCAGAAGACAGCGTAGGGCGTTTGATGACGCCGGATTATGTATATATCTATCTCTATAATACCATCAGCGAAGTATTTGAGACCATCCGCAAGCACGCCAAGAACAGTGAGACTATTGATGTATTGTATGTGATTGATGAGACCGGACAGCTGATAGACGATATCCGGATCCGTGATGTGATCCTCGCTTCTCCTGAAAAAAGAGTGGATGAGATCATTGACGGCCGCTATGTTTCTTTAAATGTTAACGATGACCAGGAACATGCCAGCCAGGTGTTTAAAATGAATAACCGTGTGGCATTGCCGGTTGTGGATGATAATAATATCCTGCTCGGCATTGTAACCATTGATGATATGTTATGGGTAGCCAATGAAGAGTTCAGCGAGGATATGCAGAAAATGGGAGGTACCGAAGCGTTGAATGAACCTTATCTCGATATACCCCTGCTCAAACTGTTCCGCAAACGGATCGGCTGGTTGGTAGTTTTGTTCTTAGGCGAAATGCTTACGGCTACCGCCATGGGTTATTTTGAAAATGA
>CBHRAM010000210.1:0-6509 GCA_966076165.1 uncultured Chitinophagaceae bacterium | reverse complement strand
GGTTATCACAATTTGTGATAACCTCATGAAACTCTTTTTTTGTTAATTGAAACATGAAATCTTTTGGAAAGCGGTCAATATTTCTTTTGACTGCCTGTTTCAACACACGGGTTTCTACTCCATACATTTCTGCCAGGTCAAAATCGAACATTACTTTCTGTAACCGGATATAAAATATCCGTTGTACTATTTTAGCGGGATACGTTTGCACAGATTTACGCATAGCACAGATTTTAAAGTGTTAATCTATAACAACCCAAGATTCTGTGGTAGCGTATTTATACGTATTTTTTGAAAGGTGTATTCCGCAAAAATCTTTCCCAATTGCGGTTATAAAGGATCACATCATTGTGTGCCTGTTTACTGAACAGGAAGACCTTATTATTTTTCTGTAAGAGCGATTCATTTATTTCTTCCTCCTGCACAGAGACAAGCGGTATATGAAGTGAGTCTGTGAGTTTGCCAACAAAGTAGAGGCTGTTATCGTAAGTGCCACCGTCTTTTGTATAAATATTGATAAAGCGATGCTCGGGAACGGACAGCCATTGCATATACAGATCATTCTGCCCGTACATGGCATCAAAGAGGATCACTTCATTTACCGGGCTTTTATTGATGATGCGGCTGATCACGCGGTAAGCGCCGCTATGGCCTGCCAGTGAAATATCATAATCACTGATCTGAAAAACAGAAACGGGTTTGATCAGTTTATTCTCTGCCAGTTTTGCAACCACTTCTTTCATTAATCCCTGGAACACCTGTGGCTGCTCCAGTTTTCCGCCATAACTATCCGGTGCATTCTTTGGCCCTTCCGGGAAAATAAAGATGGCATTACGGCCGGAAGCTTCAAACTGGTCCAGCAGGCCGTATTGTTTGCAGGCACTGTCAATATTATTTCCCCATCCGTGAAACCAGAAAACATAATTGATCTTCTTTTTTGCTGAAAAATGTTTGGGAACATAGATCAATACAGAACTATCGCTGTAATGATCTGCCGCATCATAGTGCTTGGCATTATAATCATGCCCTTTTGCCCTTGCTGTGTCCGGAAACATGGCATTTGCTGAGCTGAAGCGGATGATCTTTCCATCCTGTGCTTTACAGAGAAAGGCCAGGGAGCAGCAAGCGAATAGCAGGAAACTATATTTTTTCATCTTCTTTTATTTCTTACCACTAACATAAGGATTGTCTTTCAGAATAAAGCGATAAGGTAATAAAGCATCTTCACCCGCATAATCCACCCCAATTCTGGGCGTAGCCATAATCTGAGAAGGTCTTATCCTGCAACCATCATCTGCGATGAACAATTCATCTGTTTGCAAACCCAATGCGTTATGTTTTACCAGAATACCCATTGCTTTCGACATATTGCCGGGCCCCCGGGTAAGTGTATGATCTGCTTTGGTTTTCCCTGTCCGTTTCAGCATAGCTTCAACACCCAATAGCGGTTCCACGGCCCTTACCAGTACGGCATGTGGTATATCAGCCAGGTTGGTAACTACATTAAAAAGATGGTGAATGCCATAGCAGAGATATACATAAGCAACGCCTCCATCCAGATACATGGTCTCCGTTCTTTGTGTCCGCCGGCCATTCCAGGCATGGGAAGCTTTGTCTGCTACGCCATTATAGGCTTCTGTTTCAACGATACGTCCCGCAGTTAGTGCACCTTTGAAATTAGTGACCAAAACCTTACCTATCAACCCTTTTGCCACGGCACAAACATTTTTTTGCCTGTAAAAAGCATTGGGCAATTTATCGGAATGCAGGAGCGTTATAGCTGTCATGACCATAAAACTAAGGATTATGTTAACTTTGCCATGCTAAACTCCCCCATACGTGCTTAAAGAAATGATCATTGCCATTCAGGCGTATTTCCAGGCCCACCGGTTTATCATCAAACATAAACTGTGGAAATGGATCCTGATACCCGGTATCATCTATACCACCCTGTTCATTTTTGGCATGTATTTCTTCAGTCATACTTCCAGCGATTTTATCGAATGGATCATCCTGAAAACCGGATTAAAACAATGGCTGGATAAGATCAACAGCAGTTTTCTGGGCTTTTTATTTACCATGGGCAGTCTGTTGCTCTGGCTGATCCTGATGCTTTTCTATTTTTCATTGTTCAAATACCTTTTTCTGATCGTTGGCTCTCCCCTGTTTGCCTACCTGAGTGAAAGAACGGAAGCCATTATTGAAGGGAGAAATTTCCCGTTTAATTTTAACCAGTTTCTGAAAGATATTAAACGCGGTATTGCCATTGCCGCAAGAAACAGTTTATGGCAAACGGTATATGTATTGTCGATCTTATTATTGGGATTGATCCCTTTTATCGGATGGCTAACGCCTGTATTAGCCGTATTGGTGGAATGTTATTATTACGGATTCTCGATGCTGGATTACAGCATGGAACGCCATAAAAAAACGCCGGCAGAAAGTATCTTCTTTATCGGAACCCATAAAGGCCTTGCTGTAGGCAATGGCCTGGTATTTTATATGATGCACCTGGTTCCTATAGTGGGTTGGTTACTTGCTCCCGCCTATTCTGTGGTGGCTGCTACGCTCAGTATGTATCCTCTCAAACCCAATGAAAAATAATTTTCACAATGGGTGCCGGAAAATTATACCTGATTCCTACTGTTTTGCATGAAGAAGCTTTGGAAACCATTCCTGCTTATATTCTTGATGCAGTGAAAGACTGCCAGGTATTTTTTGTGGAGAATGACAAAACCGCCCGTCGTTTCCTGAAAAAATTATGGAGAGAAATGGTGATCGATGATTACCAGTGGTTCATTATTCATAAAGCGGAGGAAGAGGTAAAAAAACAGTTTCTGCAATTACTCAAAGAAGGAAAGAATATCGGCATCATTAGTGAAGCAGGTTGCCCCGGTGTAGCTGATCCCGGACAGATCTTAGTAGAAGCTGCCCAACAAAACAAGATCCCGGTAAAACCATTGGTAGGCCCCAGTTCTATTTTGCTGGCATTAATGGCCAGTGGCATGAATGGCCAGTGTTTTCAATTTCATGGCTATCTGCCCATCGATTCATTGGAAAGAAAAAAGAAGATCAAAGAACTGGAAGCTGATTCACAAAAAAGAAACTGTACGCAGATCTTTATTGAAACACCTTACCGGAATAACCCGCTGATCAAAGAAATACTGGATAGCTGTAAAGAGGAAACCCGTTTTTGTATTGCGGTGGATATTACTGCTTCTTCAGAAACCATCCGTACACAATCCGTAAAAAAATGGAAACAGGAAGTGCCGGATATCCATAAAAGATTGGCGATTTTTCTGCTTCACGCTTAGAGTGAATTATCAGTAGTGAGTCTTTTAAAAGTCTTACTCACTACTGACAACTCACTACTCACTTAGGTTTTATTATACTCTCCCCCGCCAACCCCCTCACTTCATAAATGCTATCTACAATATATTTCTGCATTCCCCGCCACGGAAGCGATCCGAAATATTGTTTGTAATGCACATTCACTTCCCTGCCCGAAACCTTCAGTAACTGTTCTGCTACGTTTTCATTGGTGACGCTGAAAGAAAATTCATTGCTCTGCACATTGGCTTTAAATCCACTGAGAATGATCTTTCCTTCATAGGTTTTGAAGAGAATGCCTTTTTTCTGAAATATATTCAAGGTTCCGGCCTGTGTACCTTCTGCCAGAATAAAATAGAAACGCCAGTAACCGAATATCAGCAAGAGTACCACCAGTATGGCTGAGATGGACCAGAGTGTTTTTTTCATTATAAACCGTATTTATCTACAAGGTAGATCAATGCCGCCATGTTCACGGCGCCTAATAAGAGTTCGCGTTTGTTTACATTTTCAAACACATCACTTCTTGCATGGTGCAGATCAAAATAACGTTGCGGATCGGGGTTTAATTCTCCCACAGGGATACCAAAAGCTCTGTTCAAAGGACTCACATCTGCCCCTCCTCCATCTGCGGTAAACTCAAAAGCACCGTAAGGAGATAACAATGGCAACCAGCTTTTCAGTTTGTCCATCTGTTCTTTATTTCCCTGAATAGAAAATCCGCGGGGTGTAAAACCACCGGCATCACTTTCTAAAGCAAATACATGTTTTTCATTTTTTGCTTTTGCCTCAGCAGCATATTTGGTGCCGCCGCGCAATCCATTCTCTTCATTGGCAAACAATACAAAACGCAAAGTATGTTTAGGTTTGTAACCGATCGCCTGTAATGCACGCATGATCTCGATGGTATGTACTACACCGGTTCCATCGTCACTGGCACCTTCATTCACATCCCAGCTATCTAAGTGTCCGCCAATGGTAATGTATTGATCAGGAAACTCCGTTCCTTTCAGTTCTGCGATCACATTATGGCCGATGGTATCGGGCAGAAAACGTCCGTAAGTTGACATTGACATACTGAAACTCGACTTCCGGCTCATTTCCCATACATAATCCGCATCTCTTGGCCCAACCGCAATACAAGGTATTTTAGGGAAGGAATCATTATAACGGGTTGACCCTGTATGGGGATCATTGGCGGCAGATTCTGTCAAGGAGCGGATCATCACCCCTACCGCACCATATTTAGCGGCACGGCTTGGCCCGGCTCCCCTGTATTGGCCGGTTTGTCCGTAAGAAACAAAAGGTTTCACATTGGTGGGATCAAAGCCGTGATTATAATAAACGATCTTACCCTTTACTTCATCCTTTCTTCTCTCCAATTCGGCAAAATCATCTATTGCCAATACCTGGGCGGAAACAGTACCGCTTCCCAGCGAGTTACCCAGCGCAAGCACATCCAGTGTGCGGGTGGTCTTCTTTTTGTCGATTTCTGTGATCACGGCTTTATCCTGTCCGCCGCGAACCCAATGTGGCACCATGCATTCCTGCAGGTACACTTTATCGGCTCCGTTCTGTTCCATGGTAATTTTACCCCATTCAACCGCTTTGGCAAACTGAGGGGAGCCGGCTAAACGGCCGCCAATCTGTTTGGTAAGCTGGCGAAGCAGGTCATACGCTTTACCATTGCGCAGTATCTCATCAGAGATCTTCTTAATTGCAGCCGCATCATCCGCCGGCTGGGCCATTGCCGCAAGGGGCAACCATATTAGTGCGAGTAGTGTTTTTTTCATAGCACTAAAGTTAACTATTTGTATTGTTTGACCAAGAGGGATGAACGGAATCTGCGGAATGAAGAAAAAATGGTTACTTGCAACTGAATTGGTCTCCGGTTTGTAGTCTGTGGTCTGTAGTTACCGCAAACAACAACAAAACACAGACCACAAACTACAAACTGAACTTATGCGTATAGGGATTGTTTGCTATCCCACTTTTGGTGGTAGCGGTGTTTTGGCCACAGAATTGGGGAAGGCGCTTGCCGATGAGGGCCACCAGGTGCATTTTATCACATACCAGCAACCCGTTCGTTTGAACGTGTTCAATGCGAATATTTTTTATCACGAGGTTAGGGTACCCACTTACCCTTTATTTGATTACCCCCCTTATGAAGTGGCTTTGGCCAGTACCATGGTGGATGTGATCATGAACCATGACCTCGACTTACTGCATGTACATTATGCCATTCCCCATGCATCTGCCGCTTATATGGCCAAACAGATCGTAAAGCAAAAGAACGGTAGGAATGTGCCGGTGATCACTACTTTGCACGGAACGGATATTACCCTCGTGGGAAAAGACAAGACCTATGAACCGGTAGTAACATTTTCCATCAATGAAAGCGACGCTATCACGGCTGTTTCGCATAACCTGAAAGCGGAAACCTATAAATCCTTTGCTATTCACAAAGAGATAGAAGTGATCCACAATTTCGTGGATGTAACCCGATTCAATAAAAAACCCATTGATGCATTCAGAAAAGTGATTGCGCCCAATGGAGAAAAGATCCTGATCCATGCTTCCAACTTCAGAAAAGTAAAAAGGGTGGATGATGTGGTAAAGGTCTTTGCAGCAGTGCGTAAAGAAATGCCTGCCAAATTGTTGATGGTGGGCGATGGCCCCGAAAGGCCCGCTACCGAAGAACTGGCAAGGGCTTTAGGCATTGATGAAGATGTTCGTTTTTTAGGCAAGCAGGAACAGATGGAAGACATTCTTGCCGTTAGTGATGTATTTCTTTTACCTTCTGAATATGAAAGTTTTGGCCTGGCCGCATTGGAAGCCATGGCTGCCAGAGTGGTCGTGATCAGCACCAATGCAGGTGGTTTGGCCGAGATCAATATTGAAGGAGAAACCGGTTTCCTGGCAGATGTGGGAGATGTAAATGCCATGAGCCAATCGGCTATTGCCCTGCTGAAAGACGATGCAAGACTGGCTACCATGAAAGAAGCGGCTTATCAACAGGCAGTGCGGTTCGATATCACCAATATCATTCCTATCTATGAGAAATTGTATAGCAGGTTTTGCAGGATGG
The DNA here is from genome assembly GCA_966076165.1 of uncultured Chitinophagaceae bacterium. Taxonomy (GTDB): domain Bacteria; phylum Bacteroidota; class Bacteroidia; order Chitinophagales; family Chitinophagaceae; genus Sediminibacterium. The sequence continues at coordinate 91 of CBHRAM010000210.1, read as the reverse complement.
AACCGTGTAAGTAATTAATAATTAAAAATTAGAAATTAATAATTACCTGCGGATGCAGTTTTACGAAACAAATGCTGTGTTTACATTGTGC
>CBHRAM010000209.1:0-6516 GCA_966076165.1 uncultured Chitinophagaceae bacterium | reverse complement strand
CGGGCAGGATGGTCTTCGGGCAGGTTCATGGCACCGAAATTGTGCCAGTCGTCTTCGATCTCCGGTCCTTCTGCTACGGCAAAACCCAAACGTTTAAAAATGGATACGATCTGGTTGCGTACAATATTTAAGGGATGACGGGTGCCAACGGGAACGGGATCTCCGGGGAGACTCCAATCTATTAGTTTGGCGTTTGGGGTTTGGAGTTGGGAGTTGTTTTCTTTTAATGTTTCGTATTTGCCTTCAACAAACAGTTTAAAATCGTTCAATACCTGGCCGAATTCTTTTTTGCGGTCATTGGGCACGTTGCGCATTTCGCCCATGATGGCTTTTACGATGCCTTTGGTGCCGAGGTATTTGATACGGAATTCTTCAACGGCATCGGGTGAAGTGGCTTCAAAAGCGGCTACTTCCTGCCTGTATGCCTCAATCTGGTTTACTAACTGTTCCATGGGGCGAAGATAGAACTTCGATGAATAAGATGTAATGATGGCTATGATTTTTGCCTGTGTTTGGGATTGCTGATCATTGTTCAGAACCCTGAAGGGAGTGACACAACAGGCGATGCCATGTGCTCGATAGCCTGTAAAACAGATGGGGTCTGCGATAGGGGATTGTTAAAACGGGGCTGAAGATCTGCTTAAATCTTATCAATCACGGCCTAAATCCTGCAAATCTGCGCTTATTACTTACATTTGTTCTTGCAGATGAACAATTATATGGAGTACAATACAGAGCGAAATTACCTTGGAATGAAAGAATATGGCCGCCATGTGCAGAAGATGGTGGAGTATTTATTGACCATTGAAGACAAGGAAAAACGCCAGCAACAGGCACAATGTGTGATCGAACTGATGGGTTTTGTGAACCCCCATTTGAAGAATGTGGAAGATTTCAGGCATAAGCTTTGGGACCATCTTTTCTTTATCAGCGATTTTAAGCTGGATGTAGACAGCCCATACCCTATTCCACAAAAAGAAACGTATAAGCTGAAACCGGATCCTTTGCCTTATCCCAAGCGCCATCCCAAATATGCGCACCTGGGTAAGAACCTGGAAGTGGTGATCGATAAAGCTTTGAAAGAAGAAGATCCGGAGAAAAAAGCGGGCTTTGCACATGCGATCGCTTATTACATGAAGCTGGCTTACAGCAACTGGCATAAAGAACTGGTGCATGATGATACCATCCGTACCGAGTTGAACAGCATTACCGGCGGACAACTGGAATTCAGCAACACCCCATACATCAAACACCGCAACCAGAATTTTGAGCGTGATGAATATCCACGTAGTGGTGGCGGCGGACGTTGGCAGCAGAATTTTGGCGGACGCAGTGGCGGCAGAGCCGGCGGTGGAAGAGATAACCGCGGTGGCGGTGGTGGCGGAAGAACCGACGGAAGAAATAACCGTGGTGGTAACGGCGGTGGCAATGGCAATACCCGGGGCGGTGATAACCGGGGTGGCAACAGCGGCGGCAGACAGGAAGGCCGTGGCGGACAATTCAAGAAACGTTATTAGTTTACTGGTTTATTTGTTGATTAGTTTACCGGTAAAAAGATATTTTTAGGCATCAGAATTTTCTGATGCTTTTTTATTTGTGTTAATTGAGTGTACGTCAGGTAAGGAGTGCTACCCATAAACCAGTAAACAAATAAACCAATAAACAACATGAGTTCATTTGAAGTGATCGGCGGTAATAAGTTAAAAGGAGAGATCATTCCGCAGGGGGCGAAGAATGAGGCTTTACAGATCTTATCGGCTGTGTTGTTAACGGCAGAGCCGGTAACCATCTCTAATATTCCGGATATACTGGATGTGAATCTATTGATAGAATTGCTGCAGGATATCGGTGTGAAAGTTTCCCGTACGACAAAAGATACCTGCACATTTCAGGCAGATAATATAGATGCTGATTATCTGGCTTCTGATGATTTCAGAAAAAAGGGAGGGAGATTGCGGGGCAGTGTGATGTTTGCAGGGCCGATGCTGGCAAGGTTTAAAAGAGCTTATATCCCTAAACCCGGCGGTGACAAAATTGGACGCAGAAGGCTGGACACCCATATCATCGGCTTTGAGAAACTGGGAGCGAAATATGAATATGATGATGTATTGGGTTGTTTCAAATTATCATCTCCCCAGTTAACAGGTGCTTTTATGTTACTGGATGAACCTTCCGTAACCGGTACCGCTAATATTGTGATGGCAGCTGTACTCGCAGAAGGCACCACTACTATTTATAATGCAGCCTGTGAACCTTATGTTCAGCAATTATGTAAGATGCTGAACAGGATGGGTGCCAGGATCTCGGGTATCGGCAGCAATCTCCTGATCATTGAAGGGGTGAGTGTTTTAGGAGGAACCACACACCGGATGCTGCCGGATATGATCGAGATAGGCAGCTTTATTGGCCTTGCTGCGATGACACAAAGTGAGATCACCATCAAAGATGCCGGTGTTGAGCATCTGGGTGTGATTCCGGAGAAATTTCAGCAGCTCGGTATTCAATTCCAGATCAAGGGAGATGATATTTATATACCTGCGCAGGATGTGTACGAGATCCAGACTTTTATGGATGGCGGGATCTTAACCATTTATGATCATCCCTGGCCCGGTTTTACACCCGATCTGTTAAGCATCGTTTTAGTGGTAGCCACACAGGCAAGGGGTAGTGTATTGATACACCAGAAAATGTTTGAGAGCCGTTTGTTCTTTACAGACAAGCTGATTGACATGGGCGCTCAAATTATTCTCTGCGATCCGCACCGGGCAACCGTGATTGGCCTGGGAAGAAAAAATAATTTACGCGGCATTACCATGAGCAGTCCGGATATACGTGCCGGCCAGGCATTGCTGATCGCTGCCTTAAGTGCAGAAGGAAAAAGTGTGATACAGAATATTGAACAGATAGATCGCGGTTACCAGTTTATTGATGAACGTTTGCGCAATCTGGGAGCGGATATTAAAAGGGTGCATTGATCTTAATCTGCTTCAGCAGGTCTTGTGTCCTCACAAGACCTGCTGAAGAGCCGTGTTTGTGTCCTCACAAACACCCTCACACAAGACCTACGGTATTTTACAGGTATTAATACCCTATTATTTCTAATCGAACTCTTCTACTTTGTATTTGTAACAAAAAGCAAAGTATGGAATATGGTGCGCTTTATTTTTATACAAGCACGATATATCAATGGAGACCACTGATCAGTCAGTATGATTTTTACGGAACGATAACTGATTCCTTATCGTTCCTGCACAAAAAAGGAGTCATCAGGGTTTATGGATTTGTGATCATGCCTAATCACATCCATCTGATCTGGCAACTGATCAAGCATAATGGCAGAGAAAGCCCGGCAGCCAGTCTGATGAAATTTACAGCACACAGTTTTGAGCAGCATATCATACGGGCAAACCCAATTGATCTGTCGAATTACATGGTTAACTGGCGTTGCCGAAAGTATAATTTCTGGCAGCCTGAACCTGACTGGTTTTTGCTGTTCAAGGAAAAGACAACCTTGCAGAAACTGAATTATATACATAACAATCCCATGCAGAAGAAATGGAGATTGGCAGATGATCCTGTTAACTATAAATATTCTTCCGCGAAGTTTTATGAAACCGGTGTCAATGAATTTGATTTCTTATACCACTATTTCGATTTTGATGACAAAGCTTCTGAAAGATGATTAGATCAGGTCTTGTGGGGACACAAGACCTGCTTCTTCAAGACCTGCTACCCCACTCGTTACCAGTTTTGTCGGTTTGGGTATTCATCGAGATGTAAAACTTTGTTAATGGCGGTGACCGATCCATCCTTATCGGTAAGCGGTCATCTGTATAATTAACAGGCACGACAATTGCCTTACGGTATGTATACATTCATCAAACACTTATTTATGAAAAAGTATGCTACCCTATCCAATACCTCTAAACTGAGCATGGCTTTACTTCTACTGACTGCAAATACACTTGTGTTTGCACAAAGGCCTTATGACCGTGAACGTCCCAGAGAGCGGGAGCGTCAGACAGATCCGCAAAGGCCCCCGGAACAACAACGTCCCGCAAACCCGCAACGTCCTCCGGAACAGCAAAGACCCGGCAGTCCGCAAAGGCCGCCATCACAGGAACGCCCCGTTAATCCGGATCGTCCGCCTCAACAACAAAGGCCGGTTAATCCACAGGTACCACCTCAGCAAGGGAGACCTCCTATGCAAGGACGTCCGGCAAACCCACAGCGGCCACCTAATCAACAGCCATTCTATTCTCAAAGGCCTTCCGATAATCAAAGGCCTTCGAATATGCGCCAGCAACCTTATCAAAACAGGCCTGAGTATACCAGTCAGGTTTACAGACATGATGATGACAGAAGACAAACATCCCGTAATGGATACGGCTCTTATAATAACTACAACTATCGTCCACGTTATAACCGCCCACCGGTGATCTGGCAGGGACGACGTTTTTACAGTGTTTATAATTATAGCTACCATGCGTATCGCCCATACTACTATGGTTCATTCTTTCATCCGTTTGGCTTCTTTATGCAGGCATTAAGCGCCACAGCCATTACCCTGATGCTGGATGACCAATATTACCGTTATGACCGGGGTATTTATTACTCGCCGTATAATAATGGCTATCGTGTAATTCCGGCTCCTCCGGGTATTTTTATCGAATACCTACCAGATGGGTATACCACCTTATACCTGGGAGATAATACCTTCTATTATTTTGCCGGTACTTTTTACAGCAATGGCCGAAATGGTTATTACGTTGTACCGGCACCATCGGGTGCCGTGGTATATGATCTGCCGGAAGGAGCTACAGAAGTAAGGATTGGTGATATTATCTATCTCCAATATAACGGAACTTACTATCAACCTATCCGGTTAAATGGCAGAGATGGGTATGAAGTGGTGCAGTTTGAAGAAGATGATGATCATTAGATAAGTTTTTATTGATACAAAAGCCACCCGTAAATATCGGGTGGCTTTTGTATGTTAGACCTCAACAGGGCTAAATTATTATTTTCTTTTACTGAGATATGCATGGGCAAATCTCTCTCCTATCATCCTTTGTCCGGCCGAATTAAAGTGTACCGTATCTCCTACATGCGAAAGATCATCTGTTCGGATCACGGTTGCCAGTTTATCTTCTGCAGCATACGCATGAATGATCTTGTTTATCTGCAGCCATTCATTTGTATTTTTTGAATACGCGCCCAGTTCACCTATGAACACCGGTAGTTTTTCATCACCAATAATATTTCTGAAACTTGCAAACAGTTCTGTAAGCCTGTCTTTATAAACAGGGATCCTCTCTTTATTTGCATCACTCTCTCCCTGGTGCCAAAGAATACCCTTTATCTTCCCGTATTGTTTTCCGATAGCCACTTTCTCGCGAAAATTGGTGAGCAGGTTAACACCCCGGTAACTTGAATCTCCCAGCCATTGACGGATAGCACTACCACCAATTGCGGTTGGCAGGATCAGGACAGTGACATTCGCTGGAATTTTCTCAAGCAGTGCTCTGCCAAATGAAAGTCCGCAGTCAAGCCCCGTACGTGTCGGTTCATAAAAGTGCAGGGGTTCTTTTGCATACACCAGTTTTCCTTTTGCATCAATGGATAAAATTCTTTTGTCGGAAACAGTATCCTGCGGTTCCACGATACCCCGGCCGGCCATATTGGATTGTCCGGCCATCAGGAACACCCAAACATTTTCTTTAGCAGGAAACTGCTGAACATATTCCACCGTTTTCGGAAAATTTTTTGTGCGGTTATCCTGGATTTGTTTCCATGATAAGAGGCTAAAAAACAAGGCAACCAACAGGCATTTTTTCATTTCAATAAAATTTACTGGCTCAGAGTGTATGCTAAATATAAGAACAGTTTTAAACTGTTTTCGCATTGTTTAGCTTATCAACACCCCTGTTTTAAAAAAATCAGATAGAAATAATGCTAGTAAACTGCGCATAAATACCTAATGAAAAAGGGTGTTTTATATTCTTTTTCGCAAGGGGTGGCTGATACCTTCATCCTGTCAAAAAAAATTTAAAACCAAAATCTACGATCATGAAAACAAAACACATTGTAAGCATCCTCTCGCTGATGCTGGTTATTTTACTGGGAATCTATTCCTGTAAGAAAGAACAGGGTATTAACAGTCAGCCTGTTTCATTTGCCGAAAAACTGGCTGGAGATGAAAGCTTTGAGAAATTAAATAATGCAATCAACAGATTTGATCCGGAGTACCTTATTCTTGTTTACCACGATACCAGATCGCCCAGGGAAATCACAGAAGCCAGTATCGAGATCATAAAAAAGCTTGATGCGGACCCAACTAATACAGCAATACAGAAAGAACTGACTGGGTTTTATCATTTCAATTCATTCCAGGATTTCTCGATTTATTCAAAAAATATCTCAGATGGGATTAAAGAATTGGATACAAAATTTAACTTTACGAAAGAGGTATTGGCAAATAACAGAACCGATGAGTTTTTAAATGCAAGGGCTTTA
>CBHRAM010000208.1:0-6522 GCA_966076165.1 uncultured Chitinophagaceae bacterium | reverse complement strand
GGCATCCCTACCGAAAATGTAATTGTACAGAATTGCACGGTTTATCATGCCCATGGCGGTTTTGTGGTTGGCAGCGAAATGAGTGGTGGGGCCAGAAACCTCTTTGTTTCCAACTGCTCCTTTATCGGAACGGATATCGGCCTGCGCTTTAAAACCACCCGGGGACGGGGCGGGATAGTTGAGAATATTTATGCATCTAATATTGTTATGAAAGATATTCCCGGCGAAGCCATATTGTTCGATATGTATTATATGGCCAAAGATCCTGTACCGCTGGCAGGAGAAAAAAGAGAAATGCCAAAGATCGAAACCTTGCCTGTAACCGAAGCTACACCGGTATTCCGTGGATTTTATATCAACGATGTGGTTTGTAATGGAGCCGAGAAAGGCGTGTTTGTACGCGGGATCCCCGAAATGCAGATCAGCAATATCAACCTCAGCAACCTGATTCTACAGACAAAAAAAGGGATTGATTGTACAGAAGGCAATAATGTCAATTTCAATAATATCCGGCTGATTACTGCTGAATCAGATCCGCTCATTTATTTACAGAACAGTGGTAATATTCAATTTAATAATATCAGTTATAACGGATCACCCGCTGTATTATTCAGTGTGAATGGCGACAGGAGTAAAAATATCAAAGTAACCAAAACAGATCTGTCCAAACCCAAGAATAAGTCGGTATTTGCTTTTGGTGCAAATGCCTCATCTTTAGAATTCAAGTAAAAGCATATGAGAAAAATTTTCAGTTTAGTAATTGTTTTAGTTGCGGTCACCGTTAATCAACTGCAGGCACAATCCCCGGCAGAGAAAATGGCTACTACCGTAATGACCATCTGGAAAGATTCATTATTCTCTGATCCGGCCAAGCCCGCCAAATGGACTTATGACCAGGGTGTGATCTTAAAAGGGATCGAAGGGCTGTGGTACAAGACCGGAGATGGAAAGTATTTCAATTACATGCAGAAATGCATGGACTTCTTTGTGAATGATAAAGGAGAGATCAGAACCTACAAAGCATCCGATTATAATCTTGATAATGTGCTGTGTGGAAGGATACTGATGACTTTGTACAATGTGACTTCAAAAGATAAATATTACAAAGCTGCACTCACGCTTCGTGAGCAATTAAAAACACAGCCCCGCACCAACCAGGGAGGTTTCTGGCATAAGAAGATCTATCCATACCAGATGTGGTTGGATGGCCTGTACATGGCTGAACCCTTCTATACAGAATGGGCCGCTACCTATAATGAACCTGCTGCCTTTGATGATATTGCCCACCAGTTCATCGAAATGGAAAAACATGCACGTGATCCAAAGACCGGGTTGTTATACCATGGCTGGGATGAAAGCAAACAACAGAAATGGGCCAATCCGCAAACCGGGTTATCACCCCATTTCTGGGCAAGGGCCATGGCATGGTACGGAATGGCATTGGTAGATGTTTTGGAAAATTTTCCGGATGCAAATCATAAGAAGGATTCGATCAAAGCCATATTGAAACGCTTTGCGGATGCCATTCAGAAAGTACAGGATCCTGCAACAGGTCTATGGTATGATATCATCAATATGCCCACTGCCAAAGGCAATTATTTTGAAGCTTCTGCCAGCAGTATGTTTGTATGCGCTATCGCAAAAGCAGTGAGACTGGGCTTTTTACCGGCTTCCTATTTAACCATTTCTAAAAAAGGGTATGCCGGTATACTGAAAAAATTCCTCGTTACAGATGCCAACGGACAAACAAACCTGGAAGGAACGGTGAGTGTAAGCGGATTGGGTGGTACCCCTTATCGTGATGGTAGTTATGAATATTATATGAGTGAGAAAGTGATCGTGAACGATCCGAAAGGAGTAGGAGCTTTCTTACAGGCTGCGAATGAAATGGAATTAGTGCCTACACTGGGTATTGCAAAAGGCAAAACCGTTTTGCTGGACGACTGGTTTAATTCAGAGAAGAAAAAAGATATTATCGGATTAGAGAGACCTTACCATTATAAGTGGTATGAAATGTATAATAACGGGATCTCTTTATTGGGACATGTGTTTAACAGCTTTGGCGTACAAACCAAAACCCTGAGTGCGGCACCCACCGCTGCTAACCTGAAACAGGCAGATATTTATCTGATCATTGATGCAGATAACCTGGCCGACAATCCAACACCTAATTATGTAAAACCAAAAGATGCAGAGGAAGTGTACAACTGGGTAAAAGCCGGTGGTGTATTGGTTTTGCTGCATAACGACAAGGGCAATGCGGAATTTGAACACTTTAATACACTGGCAGAAAAATTCGGGATCCATTATAACGAAGACAGTTATAACCGCGTAACCGGCACCCAATATGAAATGGGACGGATAGATATTCCAGCCGGTAACCCGATTCTTCCTAATGAGAAAAAGATCTACCAGAAAGAAATATCCAGCATTGCTGTAAAAAGTCCGGCAGTGGCTATGTTGAAGAAAGATGACCTGGTCATATTTGCCGTAGCGAAAGTGGGTAAGGGTACGGTATTTGCAACCGGCGATCCCTGGTTATACAATGAATATACGGATAACAGAAAGCTGCCTTTGGAATATGAAAATTTTAAAGCAGCTAACGATCTCGTTTCATGGCTGATCAAACAAATACCGGCACGAGCGCCTAATTCTAAGAAATAGTGAGAAAGATTGTATCCAATATCATTTTTGGTTTTTTTGCGATTGCAGGATTGTTGCTTGTCAACAATGTTTGTGCGCAAAAAAATGCCAAAGCGATTGTTGTGGATCTTGCCGGCCATGGCGATTTCACCAGCATCCAGGATGCGATCAACAGTTTACCGGATAATGCTTCTTCGCCCCGGGTGATCTTTATACGGAAAGGCGTTTACAAGGAAAAGATCTTCATCGAGAAAAATTTTGTCTCACTGGTTGGGGAAGACAAGGTCAATACAGTTTTAACGATCTCATTGGCCAGGGACGTATGGCGTTGCGAAAACCGGGATGACTGGGGCGTGGCTACCATTAATCTTAAAGGGAATGATATCGTTCTAGAGAATTTAAGTATCACAAACAGTTTTGGGTTTGACAATATCAATAACAAAGAAGGCATTCATATTGATTGTCCGGCTGATAGCCTTACTCATTACAAAACCGTAAAGCGTGATGGCCACCAGATGGCAATGCGGAGTTTTGGTACCACACGCCTGATCGTTCGTAACTGTATACTCCGTGCCTATGGCGGTGATACGGTTAGTCCCTGGAATACTGATAACGGAATGTTCTATTTCAAAGATTGTTTGATGGAAGGTGGCGTGGATTTTTATTGTCCGCGAGGCTGGGCTTACGCCGAGAACTGCGATTTTGTGGCACATGGAAATACGGCAGCCATCTGGCATGATGGATCCAAATACAAGGATTCAAAAACCGTTCTGGTGAATTGCCGTTTTCGTGGCGATGATGGTTTTAAACTGGGCCGTTATCACCGGGATGCACAATTCTACCTGATCAATTGTTCTTTCGCCAAGAATATGGCGGATGCACCTGTTTACTTGAACGCATCTAATCCACAGAATCTGATACAGTGGGGACACAGGGTCTATTTCTTCAATTGTCACAAAGAAGGTGGTGATTATACATGGCATGCAGATAATCTGCCAACCGCAGAAGGTTCACCAACTGCAAAGATGATCAATGTAAAATGGACATTTGCCGGCACATGGGATCCGGCAACGGCAGCAACCGTTATCGATAAAAAAATCAGTGAAAGCAAAGGATCGGGTGCATCAAAAACCGATCAGATAAAAGGATGGTATACAATGATCCTTCAACCGGAAGTAACTGTTGATCCGATGGCGGACAACATGCTTGTGTACCAGCGTGCAGTAGGCGGATGGCCTAAAGCAGTGAATGAAGTGAAAGTAGATTATACAAAGCAGTTAACAGCAGCAGAGAAGAAAGCGATCATCGCAGATTCTATGCATATTGATGCAACCATTGATAATAACGCAACAACCCGGGAGATCCGTTACCTGGTAAAAGCTTTTAAACAAACCAGTAATGCCACTTATCTGGCTGCAGCAGAAAAAGGAGTCCGCTATTGCCTGAAAGCACAATATGCCAATGGCGGATGGCCGCAGTATTATCCGGATTCGGCTTTATACAGAAGCCAGATCACGTACAATGATGATGCCATGGTGAATGTGTTGAATGTGTTGCAGGATATTGTTGAATCAAAGAATGACCTGGATGTAATAAACCGGTCTTATCTCCCGCAAATAAAAGATGCCGTGCAGAGAGCTGTTCAATGCATACTGAAAACACAATTACTGGTGAATGGCAAGCTTACAGGATGGTGCGCCCAGTACAACCGGAAAACATTGTTGCCCGAAATGGCCAGAAAATTTGAACTCGCTTCGATCAGCGGAAGTGAATCGGTAGGTATAGTAAGATTCTTAATGAGAATCAAAGAGCCATCTTCTCAGATCAAACAGGCCATCAGTTCTGCGGTTGCATGGTTTGATGCGGTTAAGATCCCCGGCTATAAATATGAAGATATTGTTGCCCCCGATCAACCCAAAGGAAAAGACAGGGTGATATTACCCGATGCCAACAGCACCATCTGGGCAAGATTCTACGAGATTGGTACCAACAGGCCATTTTTTAGCGGGAGAGATAGTCAGAAAAAATATGATGTAAAAGAAATAGAAGTAGAAAGACGCACCGGTTATGGCTGGTATGGCACATGGCCGGCGAAGTTATTAAGTACGGAATATCCTAAGTGGGCAAAAGAAAATTTGAAATAACAGATAGCACATGCAACTGACAAAAAAGATATTGGCACAAATAAAACCGCAGGGCCTGGCCCCGGCTGAATCCTTATTTGCTTTACCCGAAAAAGTGTTGCAGTTCGGAACAGGTGTTTTATTGAGGGGCCTGCCCGATCATTTTATTGATAAGGCCAATAAGCAAAATATTTTTAACGGCAGAGTAGTGGTGATCAAATCAACTGCTACCGGAGGAACGGATGCATTCAAAGAACAGGATGGGCTCTTTACTTTATTGGAGCGTGGTGTTGAGAAAGGGCAACCATCCGAAAGAACGTTTATCAATGCATCCATCAGCCGTGTGTTATCAGCCAATGAAGAGTGGGATAAAATATTAGAGTGCGCCGCCGACCCTGAGATCCGGTTGATCATATCAAATACAACAGAAGTAGGTATTACCTTCCTTGAGTCGGATGTGAGTGCCAACAGGCCGCAATCATTTCCGGGAAGGGTCCTGTCAATTTTGATGACACGTTATGAGATCTTTGAAGGCAGCGTGGAATCGGGGATGGTGATCATTCCTACAGAATTGATTGTAGATAACGGAACCAAACTGAAAGATATTGTTGTAAAACTAGCCATACAAAAAGGGGTATCCGAAACCTTTTTGCATTGGCTCAAAACTGCGAATGATTTCTGTAATTCATTGGTGGATTGTATTGTTCCGGGTAAACTGGCAGATGCAGAACAAAATGAAGCCGAGGCAGAACTGGGTTATGAAGACAAGCTGATGATCATGTCGGAACCCTACCGTTTATGGGCCATTGAAACCCATAGTGAGAGAACAAAAAAAATACTTTCCTTCAGTCAATGTGATGCCGGTGTTGTACTGGCGCCCGATATCAATAAGTTCCGCGAATTAAAACTTCGTTTACTGAATGCAACACATACTTTATCCTGCGGACTGGCCCACTTATCCGGTTTTACTACGGTGAAAGAAGCTATGCAGCATGAGACTTTTACAAATTTTGTTTCTTCTTTGATGCTGGAAGAAATCAGTCCTTTGATCGTACAGAACAATATTACCCTGGCAGAAGCCCATCAATTCGCGGCCCAGGTGATCGATAGGTTTAAGAACCCCTTTATTGAACACCTCTGGCTGAATATAACTGCCCAGTATGGTTCCAAAATGGCAATGCGCACGGTTCCGCTTATCGAAAAACATTATTCGCTAAGCAATGAAGTGCCAGAAAGAATGGCATTGGGTTTTGCGGCGTTTATTGCTTTTATGCGATCAGCCAAAACAGACGAAACTCAATATTATGGAATGAATGGAGAAAGATACTATAAGATAAATGATGATAAAGCGGCTATTCTTCATGCACAATGGCAACCCAATGACCAGCAAACAATGGTTAACCATATCTTGAAAGACACATCGATATTCGGAACAGACCTTACCCGGTATCCGGGTTTTGCAGAAGCTGTTAACAGTCATCTTTTATCATTAAGAAACCAGGGGGCAGAAAATACGCTTCAGGCTATCTTTGCCAAAAAATCAGTCGCATGAGTAGCAAAAAGAACATATTACAGGTTCATCCCAAAGACAATGTATTGGTTGCCCTGCACGACCTTGCTAAGGGTTCTGTGGTAAACTTTAATGGTGTTGAGTACACACTGAAGGATACGATCCTTGCCAAGCATAAATTCTTTATGAACGATATGCAACCCGGTGATGAGATCATTATGTATGGTGTGTTAGTGGGTAAGGCAC
>CBHRAM010000207.1:0-6527 GCA_966076165.1 uncultured Chitinophagaceae bacterium | reverse complement strand
CCATGGCCCCCGGTGCGATCACGTTACATCGGATCCCTGATCTGGCATACATATAACCGGTGTTTTTTGTCAAGCCAATCAGCGCATGTTTACTCGCAGTGTAAGCGGCCCCGGCCCTTGCCCCCTGTATCCCGCCGATAGAAGCAATATTCACGATGGCGCCGGACTTTTTTTCCAGCATTATTTTCAGCACAGAACGCATGGCTTTGAAAGGGCCGTTAAGATTAATGGCCATCACACGGTCCCATAACTGATCGGTAACATCGGCTACCGGACTAAAATCATCCATTACCCCTGCATTGTTCACCAGTATATCCACTGTGCCATAGGTGTCAACAGCTGCTGTAACCATCTTGTCAATATCTTCTCCCTTAGCCATATTAGCAATCAGGGTTGTGATGATGCCACCCGCATCGGTAATTTCTTTTTTTAATTGGGAGAGTGCTTCTGCATTAATATCTGCTGCCACTACTTTCGCACCTTCAGCTGCGTACAATAGCGCAATGGCTTTACCCAGTCCGGATGCGGCACCGGTTACGATGGCAATTTTATCAGCTAACCTTTTCATGATCAGTTTTTCTCAAAGTTAGTTTTTGTGATAGCGGAAAACCATGACGGTTATCAGTAAAATGGGGATAGTTCAGAAAGGCTTTGCGCACACTCCCTCTCTTTTCACCGCAGAGAACATGCGTAGCAGAGATAACCGCAGAGAGTTAGTTGTTGTTATTAATAAACACCACGCCATCCTTGATCTCAGCGGCAAACTGCTGGATGGACTTGGCTACAAACAGGTCTTTTAATTGTTTGCGGATAGATTTGTACTGTTCGTGCATAGGACAGGGCTGCAGTTCGGAACACTGCTTCAAACCCAGTACACATTTTTCGAGTACTTCTTCATCACCCATGGCTTTGAGGATGGTACGTACCGGTAATTTCTTTGATTTTTCGGTAAGGTAGAATCCGCCGTTGGGGCCCCGTACAGAACTGATGATATGATTGTCTTTGGTAAGGGCCTGTAATATTTTTGCTGTAAACGATTTGGGAGAGTCGATCGCTTTGGCTATCTCATCAATGCTTAGTTTTTTTTCTTCTGTTCCTTTCTGGGCGATAAAGATGGTTGCCCTGAGTGCATACTCCGTTGCTTTGGAAAACATAGTGGCTTTTTTTGAAAAAATAATCGACGTTAAAGCGCTGGTTGTTTATTAAAGATATTGTCATTTGTCCACTCAGCATAGGAATTCTTTGTCTCATATAATTTCAAAGCCGCCAGGCGTAAAGAAGCAGGTAAGCCCGCCGAAATCGTTTTCATAATGTATACCAGCATATTCTCAACCGTAGGTTCCATTGGCCAGGTAACTAGGTTTTCCTGTGTTGCAAAAGAAGGGTTAACCGCGAGAAAGGCTTCTGAAAGCAACAGAGTATGATCAAATGTTTCGATCACGGTCTTGTTCACGGTTTTCTTGATCTCCGAAAAATCAACGACAAAACCTGGTGCGGGAATATAATCACGGTTACCACTGGCAGCAGCAACACTTACATGGAGTTCGTAAGAATGGCCGTGAATATTCTTACAGGCGCCCTCATAGCCAAAAATAGCATGGGCCATTTCAAAATGAAAGATCTTGGTTATCTGGATCATATACGTTTCTGTATGGGGAGGTTATTTAGTTTCTTATATTATCCTGCTGACAATACTCTTCAATACGAAATAATAAATTTTATTATATGTAAGCGGATATCAGGTATTTGCATGACGAGTATCAGGCAAATAAATAAAGACAAAACTATCTTTAATTATTATATTTGCCCAATAAACCTGCCATGGAAAGAAAATTTTTACCGGCCAATCCATTCATAAGAGCGATTGAACAGGGTATGTTCAGATTGAAAGCGTTGAGTATCTGGCGGCTGCAATATTTTCTTGTATGTATGAAAGCGGGTACGCTAAAGCGGATAGAACTAAAGAGCCATAACCCCCGTTGTTTTACTGAATGATCGGTCGGCAGCATCCAAAGGGCAGGTATTTGCCTAAAATGATTCCCCCTAATTCTAAACCATCCTATCATCCGATTATGATACAAAAAAGTCTGACAGAAAAACTGGAGGCATTTACTACGCCCGACGACCTGAAAAGAGCAGGGGTTTATCCTTATTTCAGGCCTATTGAAGAGAACCATGATACTGAAGTGGTGATCAACGGCAGAAAATTATTAATGTTTGGTTCGAACAGTTATATGGGTTTGACCAATCACCCGAAAGTAAAAGAAGCCGCCAAGAAAGCCATCGATGTATATGGAAGCTGCTGTTCGGGTTCGCGGTTCTTAAACGGAACATCCAGTCTGCATATTGAACTGGAAGAAAGACTGGCCGATCATGTAGGTAAGGAAGCGGCCTTGATCTTTACCACCGGTTTTCAGGCTAACCTGGGAACGGTTGCTACGTTTACCGGAAGAAACGGCGTGATCATTTTAGATGAACTCGATCATGCATCTATTATAGAAGGCAGCCGTTTGTCTTTTTACAAAGTGCTGAAGTTTGCGCATAATGATATGGAAGACCTGGAGAAAGTATTACAAAGCATCCAGCATGAGAAGATCAAGATGATCGTGATAGATGGGATCTTCAGTATGGAAGGGGATATCTGTAACCTCCCGGAAATAACCCGCCTAGCGAATAAATACGAAGCCCTGGTAATGGTGGATGATGCACATGCCATTGGTGTGATCGGCGACTGTGGCAGGGGTACGGCAGATCATTTTGGTTTAACGGATGATGTAGATCTGATCATGGGTACTTTCAGTAAATCGCTGGCTTCGGTGGGTGGATTTATTGCCACTACTTCAGAAGCGATCAATTATCTCAAACATCATTCCCGGCCCATGATCTTTAGCGCCAGTGTGCCACCCTCTGCGGTAGCGGCTGCATTGGCGGCACTGGATATTATACAGTCTGAACCCGAAAGACAGGAAGCACTCTGGAACAATACGGCTTATATGGCCAATGCACTGCAGGAACTTGGGTTTGATATCAATACATCCAAAACGCCGATCATTCCTATCTATATACGCGATAACGAGTTGACATTTCTGTTCAATAAACGATTGTTTGAAGAAGGTATATTTGTTAACCCGGTTGTTTCACCGGCCGTTAAAAGCGACGCATCATTGATCCGCTTATCCATTATGGCCACACATACAAAGAAACAACTGGATGAAGCATTGGATAAGATCGAAAAGATCGCAAACGAGCTGCATGTGTTTGAAATGAAACATGCATAGCTTTTAACGAAGCAGCAAGCAAGGGCTCCTGAACTGTTAAACTTAACGCATGAATGTAACCATCAGGGAAGTAGCAACAAATTCGCAGCTGAATGCATTTATCCATTTCCCTTATACACTGTACAAGGGTGACCCTTATTATGTTCCGCCATTAAGTTTCGATGAGAAAGCCACTTTGCGTAAAGACAAGAACCCGGCTTTTGATTATTGCGAAGCCCGTTACTGGCTGGCATACAAAGGTAAAAGAGTGGTGGGCAGAATTGCTGCCATCCTGAACAAAGCCTATGTAGAAAAATGGGGCAATGCATATATGCGTTTTGGCTGGATCGATTTTGAAGATGATGAAGCGATCGCAAAAGCCCTGATCGCCGAAGTGGAAAAGTGGGCCAAAGAAAAAGGGATGAAAGCGGTACACGGACCTATGGGTTTTACCGATCTTGATCATGAAGGTATGCTGGTACATGGGTTTGACCAGTTGGGAACCTTAGCCGCTATTTATAATTATCCGTACTATCCAAAACATATTGAAAAACTCGGTTATCAAAAAGATGCCGACTGGGTAGAATACAAGATCAAACTTCCGGATGCCGTGCCTGAGAAATTAGCAAAGATGGCGAGCGTGGTGGAAAGAAGATTGGACCTGCACCTGGTGAAGGCCAAAAAAGCCAAAGAGATCCTGCCGTATGCCAAAGATATTTTTGAACTGATCAATGAAGCCTATTCAGATCTCTATGGTGTGGTTCCCTTAACGGATAAGCAGATCGCTTATTACACCAAACAGTATTTCTCTTTTATCCGTACCGATTTTGTTCCGCTGGTGGTTGATAAGGATGGGAAACTGGTGGCATTTGGCATCAGCATGCCTTCCTTGTCTGTGGCCCTTCAAAAAGCAAAGGGAAGCCTTTTGCCTTTTGGTGTGATCCATATACTGAAGGCCTTAAAGAAAAACAAATTGGCCGATCTGTACCTGGTAGCTATCCGTAAAGAATACCAGGGAAAAGGTGTGAATGCCATATTAATGCACGAGATGACAAAATCATACCTGAAAAACGGCATTGAATATGCCGAATCCAACCCGGAACTGGAACTGAATAAAAAAGTACAATCCATCTGGGAGCATTATGATGCGATTCAGCATAAAAGAAGAAGGTGTTATATCAAACATTTATAACTGTTCACTGATACTCGATGCAGAAGAATCTATTAATTACAGGTGCGAGTGGTTTTATCGGGAGCTTTCTGGTAAAGGAAGCGATCAGAAGGGATTACCAATCCTTTGCCGGTGTGCGAAATGAAAGCATCCGTAAATACCTGATCGATCCGGCCATTCATTTTCTGGAACTTGATTTCAGCGACAACCGTTTACTCGATACTGCACTTACTAAATTTTCAGAGCAATACGGACGGTTTGATTATATCATTCATACAGCCGGCCTTACCAAAGCATTGCATAACGAAGAGTTTGATAAAGTGAATTTTGAAAACACCCAACGCTTTATTCATTCTTTACAGCGAACAGGCCTCGTACCGGATAAATTTGTTTACATCAGCAGCCTGGCTTCCTATGGCCCTGCGAATAACGGTGCGCTCATTAAGTCTTCGAAGATCAGAGAACCCTTAACAGCCTATGGCAGAAGTAAGCTGAAAGCGGAAGAGTATTTGTACACGATAGCTGATTTCCCATTTATTATCATCAACCCTACTGCTGTTTACGGGCCGAGGGATAAAGATTTTTTCTTCCTGTTACAATCGATCAGTAATCACCTCGAGTTATATATTGGGAATGACCGTCAGCAATTGAGTTTTGTACATGTGTCTGACCTGGTAGACGCTGTGTTCCTGGCGATGGAATCAGAACTGCATCACCAGAACCTGCTCGTATCCGATCTGAATGTGTACACATCCAAAGAAGTAAACCAACTGATCAAACAGCATCTTAACAAAAGAACAGTTTCCATCATTGTTCCGCCTTCTGTTGCAGAGATCGTGGCAACACTTTCTGAAGCGATAGGTAAACTCCGGGGCAAAGTGCCGGTACTGAATCGCGAACGGCTGAAAGAGTTTAAAGCCTTGAACTGGAGTGTTGACTGTTCTGAAATGGCTGCACTGGGCTATCAACCGCAATATGATCTTGATAAAGGATTAAAACATGCAATCGCCTGGTATAAAGAACATGGCTGGATGAAGTGATCTGATATTATAAAGAAAATGAAAAAAAAGTCCATCGAATTATTATCTCCCGCAGGCTCTTTTGAGTGTTTGCAGGCCGCCATTAATGGAGGAGCGGATGCTGTCTATTTTGGTGTTGAGCAACTGAATATGCGGGCCAGGTCTGTCAATGCATTTACTGTTAACGATATCAAACAGATCACAACCATTTGCCGTAGGAACGGGATCCGTGCTTACATCACCCTCAATACCATCATGTATGATCATGATATGCAATTGCTGCGTACGATATTGAAGGAAGTAAAAAAACAAAAAGTAGACGCAGTGATCGCTGCTGATTTTGCAGTGATCGAAA
Source organism: uncultured Chitinophagaceae bacterium (assembly GCA_966076165.1). Classification (GTDB taxonomy): domain Bacteria; phylum Bacteroidota; class Bacteroidia; order Chitinophagales; family Chitinophagaceae; genus Sediminibacterium. Next base: position 725 of record CBHRAM010000207.1, on the reverse strand, counting down.
ATTGTCATGTGATGGGGATACCGGTTCATATTTCCACTCAGGCCAATATCAGTAATATCGAAACGGTAAAATTTTATTCCCGATTGGCTGATGTGGTCGTATTGGCAAGGGAGCTTACTTTAAAGCAGGTTGAGAATATCAGTAAAGAAATCAAAAGAAAAAAGATCAAAGGCATTTCCGGTGAACCTATGAAGCTTGAAGCTTTTGTACATGGGGCACTATGCATGGCGGTTTCCGGAAAATGTTACCTGAGCCTGCATACACAAAATGCATCCGCTAATCGAGGGGCCTGTAAGCAGAATTGCCGTCACCCTTACAAAGTAACCGATACAGAAACCAATGATGAATTGCTGATCGACAATGAGTATATCATGTCGCCCAAAGATCTCTGCACCATTCAGATCCTCGATAAAGTAATGCAGAGCGGAATTGATGTATTAAAGATCGAAGGGAGGAGCAAGGGTGCCGATTATGTGTACACGGTAACCAAATGTTACCGGGAAGCATTGGAGGCAATTGAAAGCGGTACGTATACGGATGCCAAAGTGAAAGAATGGATGGAACAACTGGCAACCGTTTACAACCGCGGATTCTGGGAAGGGTATTTTATGGGTCAGGCATTGGGTGAATGGACAAAAGACCCGGGATCAGTTGCAACTGAGAAAAAAATATACATAGGCAAAGGCAGTCAGTATTATCCTAAGATCAAAGTGGGAGAATTTTTG
>CBHRAM010000206.1:0-6586 GCA_966076165.1 uncultured Chitinophagaceae bacterium | reverse complement strand
TTAAATATTCAAACCACCACAGGCGCTCAGCACCTGGCCGGTTATATAGGAACTCATATCACTTGCAAGGAATAAAGTAGTATCGGCAATCTCTTCTGCACGCCCGAAACGGCCCAATGGGATCTTTTTGAGAAAATCAGCGGCACCATCTCCATCTTTTAAATAATGTGTCATATCTGTTTCAATAAAACCGGGTGCAATGGCATTGCAACGGATATTGCGGCTGCCCAGTTCAAGTGCCACCGATTTGGTAAAACCGATGATGCCCGCCTTACTTGCTGCATAACTGCTCTGCCCGGCATTACCCCGAACACCCACAATAGAACTCATGTTAATGATACTTCCGCTCTTGGCTTTCATCATTGGACGGATCACCTGTTTGGTCATATTGAAAATACTTTTCAGGTTGATGTCCATTACCTCATCCCATTGCTCAGGTGTCATGCGGAGCAGCAGGTTGTCTTTTGAGATACCGGCATTGTTCACACACACATCTATTTTGCCAAATTCTTTCAGTACATCATTTACCAGAGCTTCACATTCTTCAAACACACCGGCATTGCTTTTATAAGCTTTAGCTTTTACACCCAGTGCCTGCAATTGCGCCTCCAGTGCAGCGGCTTTTTCAGCACTGCTGTCGCTTACATAGGTAAAAGCGATATCACTTCCCTGTTCTGCTAATTTTAAGGCAATAGCGGCACCAATACCACGGGCGGCACCGGTTACAATGGATACTTTTCCTGAGAGTAGTTTCATAAGAGGCGTTTTGTAGTGGACAAATGTAATACTTCTCTGCTTTATTGTCTACCGGTATCGTTTCTCAAATGTATAAAAATGGGAACTGAAAAGAATAACCGATAGCCCTAAAACCACTAACGGAAGTGAAATTCCCGGATTGTATAAAATAATAAAGAAGAGAACGGCACCTGTAATGAATACGATTCGGAAATAACTGTCCTGGTCAATATCATTCATCAGGAGCAGGCTGTAGTAAAAACTTAGCAGGGCTATTGCCAATAAGAACAGCTGCACAAAACCCGCTAAGGTAAAATGTACAGGATAGCCCTTCCATACAAATAACCATTCGGGCAGTAATATGATGAAACAGGTAATCAACAGAAAACCAAAACGCAGGATAAGGGGAATTGGAAAACTTCGGCTAAAGGATACATATTCCTCTTCAAATCCCCTGATATGCGAAATAATATTGCAATGCGCCATTGCAATCAGCATCATGACCAGCAATACCGGCCGGATATCCGGGAAATCCGGTTCATATAAATTGATGAAAGCATATAGTAATAAAAGCGAGAATAGCTTTGTGACCAGTAACATCTGTTTTCTTTCTTTCCAGATAAACCAAAGTGGTATTGTGAAGAGTAGCTTATTGATAGAATGGAACAGCCGTAGTTGGGGAATGGAGATCGAAAATGATTTTTTCTGGAGATAATACCTGTAAATCAGTGTAGATAAAATGATCATTACCAGGTTCGAAATGATCACGGCTGTCATGGAGCCATACAGGTGCTGCCTGCCGGCAATCACCGCAACGATGCCTGCATATATCCATACCGGCAGGTAAACCTGGATATGCACCAGCAACAGATAGCGGAACTGCTCTTTATCAGTAAGGCTGTTTAGTATGATCAGAAAATGCTGTCTCGGATCATTCAGCTCTTTGATGGTATAGTTGATGCATTTGAGTGTGTATAGCAACCAGATAAAGACAGTACAGGCAAGGAATACCGGGCTTTGTATCATACCCTGGATCAGGGAAAAATGAAAACTGAGCACCTGTGCAGGTACACCAAATAATAAAAAGAACCAGAAAAAGAAAAAACCGGCATTCACCCGGTAAAAATGAAACACCAGCACACGTTGTAATATATTGTTTGTGATCTTATTCATGATTCAATAAGACCGTTTGATGGGCCGCTAACATATTTTGTGTAACAGACAATGACCCTGCCTGAAAAGGCTGATGGGAAGTGATGATAAATGAAACACCTTTTTCTGAATGGGAAGAATTGATCAGCTGACAGATATGGGATACGGCATCTGCATCAACAGTGATCAAGGGCTCATCCAGTAAGATCCATTCCGGATCTCCGATAAAAGCCAATGCAATACTGAGTTTTTTCAGCATACCGCTCGAATAGGTGCCTATAGGTTTGGTGTACACATCACTGATATGTAAGGCTTCCAATAAGCTAAATGCTTTTTTCTCATCCGTTTTTTTTGTCTGGCAATATAATCGTACCAGGTCCCTGGCATTTAGAAAATCGGGGTACAGGGGTTCGGCTTCTGCGTAGTTGATCTTCCGAAGGTATTGAACACGGTTTCTGTGGATGCTGATGCCCGATAAAAGAATATCTCCTTCAAAAGGATGCAGTCCGCCAATCATTTTCAGAAAACTGGTCTTACCGGATCCGTTCTCTCCTTTCAACCAGTAAATGCCTTTGTTAATGGATAATGAAGGAATATCCAGCGCAAGAAAACTTCCATAATATTTTTTTACTGCGTTGAACTGTAGCATAGGCTAAGTAAAGATAATTCCGATGGACACCTGCACCACTCAAAGGCTTTGTGATTTTTTTAACCCGGCATTGTTATGTTTCTGTGCTTAGCGGAGATACTTCTGTTGTTTTGTGATTAAATAAATATTTTAGCGTTACCTACATGACCACACCCAAGCATCTCTGGCCCATACTCATCACTGCATTCCTGCTGGAAACGCTCTGTGTTACCTATGGCCTGTACCTTCCTTCCCTGATCGGCTACCTGAGTGTACTGCATACTGCATCCGGCCTGGTAGTTGCCTGGGCTTTGTTATGGACCAAACCTTCCCCCACGCATTTCAAACTCAAGAATTTTTCCTTTGCTGCCCCTAACCGTTACCGCTGGCTGCTGACTGCCATGGTGGGGGTAATGATGATTCAACAGTTTGCGCGCTGGAAAGCTGATATCCCCCTTGACTTTCATGATTCGGATATGTTGCCCATTATCCAGAAAATGTGTACGCGGTTTCTTGCAGGAGAAAGGCAACATGTATATGATATCATTCCTGAAATCTGGGGTGGGATCCAGCCTATTTACCTGCCTGCCATGTGGATGCCCTTTGCCATTCCTATCTGGTTACACCTGGATATGCGCTGGATGACAGTGCTCATGTTCTTTTTTGTCTTCTGTTTTTTTATCTGGAAAATCGATCCGGTAAAAAAACATGCATCAACCGCTATGGGTGCTACGTTTTTGTTGTTGTGGTGGCTGTTTGCTGATGAAAAAGCGGGGTTGGTACCCTACACAGAAGAGGGCGTAGTGATCTTTTTTTATGTATTACTGGTAATGGCTTTACACAGGCAAAATGCATGGTTAACGGGATTGGCTATATCCATGTGTGTGCTGAGCCGGTATGCCCTGATCGGCTGGATCCCGGCTTATTTTTTATTCCTGGTTTACCGAAAACAGTATAAAGACATCGGAAAGATCATAGCCGTTGGAGCCACTTGTTTTCTCTTACTTGTTCTACTCCCTTTTGGCTGGGGTATGATCCAGGCAATTTTGGCCCTACCTGCAAAGTATATCGATTTTACCAGGAGGGTATGGCATGATGCACCCCATGTATTTACACAAAGCCTTGGCTGGGCCAAATTCTTCGGGGCGCAGCGGATAGAAAAAATGCATTACCTGCTGATGGTTCTTTCATTGGTAGTACCCACTACCGGAATGATCATCGGGCTTGAACTGCATAAAAGATATTCCATCCCCATGCAGAACCTTCCGCTGGTACTACTGAAGACAACCATGGTAATCTTTTACAGCTTTATTGATGTGCCCTATCTCTACCTGTTCTATACGTCCTCTTATGTCAGTCTGATCGCTATCACTTACTTTATTATGCAGGAAGATGAGAAAGTGACGGAAATCACCTAAGGTCAATTACCGTAAATAACTGCTTTTTTGGGTTTGTATTTGTTTAATTTTCTGCGGGCAATGGCCATGAAAATAAATAGGCTGGAGAATGCAATGAATACAGCATTATAATCATATTGGGTAATGATTGCCGTGCTCAGCATGATGGTAAAAGCCACCGCAAAAGCCATGGAAACAAACTTGTTTTGCAGATAAATATAATTTTTCTCGGCTGCGTGTTCGGGAACACTTAAAGCCGGCTTTGCTTTGAAAATATAATAAGCCAGTAAAAAATTCGAAAAGAACATGAGCGTCAGGTTGCCGATATAAATAAGATAGGGAAGAACAAACCCCTCTCTGGGATGCGCCAATCCGGAAGCCGTGAATGGAAAGACAACAATAAAAAGAAGACTAAGCAGGTTCAGCATAATAACCCTGTCGTCATAAGCTTTTAAATAGCGAAACATTTTCAGGTGCCTCGACCAGGAGATACCTATTAAAAGAAAACTGATAATAAAACCAAAGAACTCTTTAAAAGTGGGCTTAAACAATTTACCAAGATCCACTTCTTTAAAATTTTCCGGTATTTCGGGAAACTTGATCTCTATCGCTAATAAAGTAATTGCTATCGCAAATACAGCATCACTGAAAAGGATCATTCGTTCCAGCTCAAATTCTCGGTGGATCGATTTGTCTGTTGCTTCGCTCATGCGATGGGTTATTGGGTGAATAAGGTTTTGATCTCATCAATATACTTCCTGTCGTTACTGAGCCTGGGTACTTTGTGTTGTCCGCCGAGTTTACCCTTGCTTTTCAGCCATTCTCTGAATATTCCATTTTTCAATGCATGCACTACGGGAAGAGTTAATGCCATGTCTTTATAACGTTTGGCTTCATAATCGCTGTTCAGCGATTTGAGGGCGCAGTCGAGCTCGTAGGCAAAAGCATCTGTGTTGGCAGGACTTTCTTCAAATTCTATCAACCATTCATGTGCCCCCTTACTTTGGTCGCCAAAATAAACAGGGGCAGCAGTATAGTCCAATACAACCAACCCGGTTTTTTGAGAGGCGATGGTTATTGCTTTGTCTGCATTGTCTGCGATCACTTCTTCACCAAACGCATTGATGTATTGTTTTAACCGTCCGCTTACTTTAATGCGGAAAGGATAGGTGGAAGTGAACTGAACGGTATCACCCACCAGGTAACGCCATAGGCCGCCATTGGTGCTGATCACAAGCGCATAATTTTCTCCGGTCTTCACTTCTTTCAACCCGATCGTTTTCGGATTTTCTTTTCCATATTCTTCCACCGGCATGAATTCATAAAAAATACCGTGGTTCAAAAACAATAACATGCCTTCCTCATCCGGATTATCCTGTGCAGCAAAAAAACCTTCGCTGGCATTGTACATTTCAAGATAGGTACATCCTTCACCGATCAGTTTTTTGAACTGCTCGCGGTAAGGAAGAAAAGAAACCCCGCCATGGATATATAATTCGAGATTGGGCCAGACCTCTTTCAAGGTTTGTTTACCCGTGATCTCAAGGATTCTTTTGATCAGGATCATCGTCCAGGTTGGCACACCTGCAATAGACGTTACATCTTCCGGAATGGTAGACTCGGCCAGCATTTCGATCTTACCTTCCCATTCATCCATCAAGGCAATGGATAGTTCCGGTGTGCGGATCCAGTTGGCCCACATAGGCGTGTTCTGTAATAATACCGCACTCAGGTCGCCATACTGGATCTCTTCATTGATCTGGCTGATCTGGTGACTGCCTCCAATGACCAATCCTTTACCTGTTAAGAGATCGCTCTCATTATTATAGTTATAATATAAGGTCAATACATCTTTGGCAGCCTGGAAATGACAATCCTCCAGGCTTTCCTGTGTAATAGGGATGAACTTGCTTTTATCGCTGGTGGTGCCGCTGCTTTTGGCAAACCAGTTTACCGGTGTGTTCCAGAGCACATTCTCCTCACTTTTCATCAACAGCTCTATGTATGGCTTGAGGTCATCATACTCATGTATGGGAATGCATTCTTTGAAATTGCGGATGCTGAAGATCTCTTTTAAACCGTGTTTACGGCCAAATTCGGTGTATTGTCCATGGGTTACCAGATCCTGCAATACCTCGCGCTGCGAATCAATGGGGTTACTGATCCATTGTTCAATGCGCCAATGCCTGAAGCGGGCCAAACGGGATATTGCGGGACTAAGCAGTTTCATAATGGGGATGCACAGCAAAATAAGGAATGAAAATGAGAATTACGAAACCATCTCTGAACCTGTGAAAAATGCCAACAGGTAAGGTGCATGATCCATAGTTAACCCTGCATTTACTAAAATGGCCACAAAAAATATTCCATAGGGATAACCGCTCTGTAGAACCCGAATGGGTTTTGAATAAAGATGCCTGTAGGGGCAAGATCAATGGAGATGTTTGTGATGATTATGCCGTTGTTGGCTGTCAGACCGGTAACTGGTTGTTATCAACCATTCCTTCCTTTCCCATCTCAATGATCCAGTCTTTCCTCTTCAATTCAAAATTGGTTCCGAGATATAGCCTTCTTACCCTTTCGTCTTCGGCTAATTCTTCGGCGGTGCCGTGCATGAAGATCTTTCCTTCGATCAGGAGATAGGCGCGGTCACAGATAGATAAGGTTTCATTTA
>CBHRAM010000205.1:0-6598 GCA_966076165.1 uncultured Chitinophagaceae bacterium | reverse complement strand
TTAGTAATTGAAGCAGTAATTATTTTTTGATCTCAGCATAAATGGGGCAATGGTCGCTGTGTTTTACATCAGGGAAGATCTTTGCATCAACCAGTTGGTTTTTCAGTTTGTCGGTAATGCAGATATAATCGATTCGCCATCCTTTGTTCTGTAACCTTACCGTAGGAAAACGCTGGCTCCACCAGGAGTAGGCACCGGTTGCATCGGGGTTGATCTGGCGGAAACTGTCTATCCATCCCTTACTTAAGAACATATCCATCCATGCCCGTTCTTCCGGTAAGAACCCTGAAGATTTTTTATTGCCTTTGGGATCATGTATATCCACCTCTTTGTGCGCTATATTGTAATCGCCCACCACAATCAGTTTGGGCCTCGATTTTCTGAGTTTCTCCAGATACAGAAAAAACTCATCCAGCCATTTATATTTAAATGCCTGTCTTTCATCACCGCTGGTTCCTGACGGATAGTACGCATTGATCAAAGTGATATCACCAAAATCGGCACGTATTACCCTTCCCTCAAAATCACTGGCTTCATGTGCATGTCCGTATTCAATATTGTCGGGTTTTATTTTTGTAAAGATGGCCACACCACTATATCCTTTTTTCTGTGCAGAGAACCAATAGGTTTGATAACCCAGATCTTCGATCTTTTTGAAATCCACATTATCCTTCATGGCTTTGGTTTCCTGCAGGCAGATAATATCTGCCGGGTTGGTCTGTAACCAATCGATAAAACCTTTTGTCATGGCAGAACGAATGCCATTTACATTATAAGAGATGATACGCATGCGGGTGGATTTATGTTATTCAAAAAACCGGTTAAAACCGATCATAAATAAACGGTTCAGTAATTCGGGGGATAAAGATGCATCAAAAAGCACAAATTTTTCAGGACTAAATTTTCCCTGGGCAATGCATACCAGTTGATTGTTCAGGTAGAACTCCTTTAGGGTATTGCTCATCCCGCTGTATTTTATAGTGAAAGTCTGCCTGGCTATTGTTCCTTTTACGATATACTCATATACCACATCCCATGGTGCTGCCTGGTAACCAGGGTTTGTCTGGTAAGTAAGGGTATCGTAACCATTGGTCATTATACTGGGATATATTTTATTGCCGTCAGACGGGATCCGCTTGTCAATAAAGAATTTTGCCAGGGTATCATTTTCAAGAAAGAGATAATGGAAATCGCCGGGTAAAAAATTGGTTAGTAAAAGACTGGGATCATTGGGCAGATTGTTACGGTCAACCTGTACGGTTAGTTTGATCAGATAATTTTTATCCCGCACAACATCCCGCCAGTCCTGCCTGAGAAATACATAATCAGATACTTTGAAGTTAGGGGTCAGTTTTATGGTATTCGTGAGGTCATCGGGATATTTTTGCGCATTCTTCCCCTTGATCATGATCTCTTCATAAACCGGTTCGCTGTTTCGGATCAACTCTGTTTTACCGTTGAATGCATAAGAGCTGATCCCCTTTTTGTTTTGCACATATACCCTTGGCTGGTTCATTGTTTTGGGCATGATGTAATTGTCTGCCATAAAACCGGGCTGCACTTTTATCTCAACGGAAGCAAGTTCATTTTTAGGATCAAATAAAATATTGTTTGCCGCTTTGAGCAATTGTGTAAACGATCTCGGAAGAATGGTCAGGTCCGCATACCGGATCCCTCCGAATAGATAACCCATACCAGGCGTTTCTGCCGGGCTAACGATCACATTCAGTGTTTCGTCGATATAAAGAGATTTATCCGGGTTAAACAGGGAAGCTTTGAATACCAAAACCGTAGCTGCTCTTTTTACAATTTCTGAATCAGCCGGATAATTATCAGCTTTTACAAAGAAGGCTCCCGGACTTGTTTCAAAAATATCCAGGTACAGGTGGAGATTGGTGGTGTCGGTATCAGCAAAAACAGGTAAGGGTTTTCGGACCTGTTCGCCATAGGGAATAAAATCAACTGTAATGGGGCGGGTTAACAGCAGGGGAAGTTTTTGCTGTTTGATCAGTATGCTATTCAGGTCTTCCGCAATGGTTCGGATGAGCTGGGCATTATGTAAAAAATCGGTGACAGGTTTATTAAAAGCCAGGGCCCGGATCTTTTCCAGCACTATTTTTTTCTGGGAGAAAACAGGGGGTACAGTAAAAACCAGTAAAAGAATGACAATTATTTTTTTCAACATAGCAGGCAGTTGGGTTGTCTTAACTTTATAACAGCAAATTTTGTGCTAATTTGATTCAGGATTGAAAATAAGGATTGTATATGGCAAAAACAGAAAGGATCCTGCCCGATAAAAAAGACATTTACCTGGATGGCCCCAAACCAAGGATCAATGAGTTCTTTTTTGCCTGGCATGTGTTCAGGCAGTTTATCAAGGGGTTCCGGACCTTACACTTTGTGGGCCCCTGCATCACCGTTTTTGGATCAGCCAGATTTAAAGAGGGTGATACCTATTATGAAGCAGCCAGAGAGTTCGGCAAACGCATTGCGGAAGAAGGTTTTACCACCATGACAGGCGGTGGCCCCGGTATTATGGAAGCAGCCAACCGTGGAGCTTTTGAGAATAAAGGGGTTTCGGTAGGCTGTAATATTAAACTGCCTTTTGAGCAAAAGCCCAATCCCTATATGCACAAATGGCTTAAGCTTGATTATTTCTTTGTGCGGAAGGTATTGCTGGTAAAATATTCTTATGCTTTTATCATCATGCCCGGTGGTTTTGGTACGATGGATGAATTCTTTGAAACTATCACGCTGTCACAAACAAAAGTGATCTATGATTTTCCGATCGTTTTATTCGGCAAAGAGTATTACAAACCCCTGATGGCTACGATAGACGGAATGATTGCGAATGGTACGATCAGTGCTGCAGATAAAGACCTGATCCTGCTAACAGATGATATTGAAGAAGCCATGCAGTATATACACACGTATATCGATAAAACCTTTACCATCAAACCAAGGAAAAGATTATGGTGGTTGTTTGAAAAAAGATAGTAGTTATTCGGCTATCTTTTTGCCACCCTTCCAGGTATAACCCAAACTAAGGATCATTTCATAAGTTCCGAATGCCTGGCTGGCTGTACCCTGATAAACCTTCAATCCCGAGTACCGGGCATAATCTATCTTATTGGTAAATTCGAGATAAACATGTTTGAAGAATGTGGCTCTTACCCCTGCTTCAACGCCCATATTCCATCCACCGATCTGGAAGCCGGGTTCATTGGCTTTACCAAATAAACTGTTCTGTACATGCGGGATCAAGGGGCCGATACCTGCTTTACCCAACGCATCCAGCTTAAACCGGCCATTCGGACTTTCGTGCCAGTTCCAGCGTTTTACGAGGTTAAAGAGCAAGAAATTGGCACCATTGTTCAGATAATAATAGAATCCGAAGTTCTCTGAAAAATACATACTCGAATCTACGTGCCGTCCATTCAATGTTCCCGAAACGGTAATGAGTTGTCCGTCTTTGATAATATGTTTGGTATGATCAAAATTGATCTCGAAAGCCAATCCTTTCTTTTTATTGAAGAAATATCCCAGGCGGTAGTTGTATTGCGGAATGCTGATCGGTGCCGAAAACAATCCTTCATCCCATCCCGGATGATCATGTGAAACCACATTTCTCAAAGTATAATTACTGTTGAGTGCAGGCTGGTTCACTTTTACATCGGAATGCGTGTACCATTCCTTATTATATCCCCAGGAGAAATAAAATTCTCCTTTTCTTTCTTTGGTCTTTTCTTGTGCTTCTGTGATCATGGGTATGCATATCAGCACCATGATCAATAAACGCCAGCTTTTCATAATTCTGTTTTTATTTATTCCAATACCGGGCTCAGCCATCTTTCTGCTTCTGCTATCGGCATATTCTTTGTTTTCGCATACGCTTCCAGTTGATCGCGCTGAATTTTTCCTACACCAAAATACTGGCTCCTGGGGTTTGAAAAATACCAACCACAAACAGAAGAAGCCGGATACATGGCCAGGCTTTCGGTTAGTTCAATACCAATGGTTTTTGTTGCATTCAGTAAACTGAACAGTTTGTATTTCTCGGTATGGTCCGGACAGGCAGGATAACCCGGTGCCGGGCGGATACCGGTATATTGTTCTTTGATCAATGCCTCGTTGCTGAGGTTCTCATCTTTATCATAACCCCAGAATTCCTTTCTTGTTTGCTGGTGAAGGGCTTCTGCAAAGGCTTCTGCAAACCTGTCTGCCAAAGCCTGTAACATGATCTTGTTATAATCGTCATGATTGGCTTCAAATGCAGCAATATGTTTTTCAATACCATCAATGGTAACAGCAAATGCTCCGATAAAATCTTTTTTACCACTGGTTTTCGGTGCAATAAAATCTGCCAGTGACAAATTGGGCTGATCAGCAGCTTTTTTGATCTGTTGGCGCAGGAAAGAAAGTGTGAACACCTCTTTATCTGTTTTTACTTCAACCGTATCATCTTCACTGGATGCTTCCCAGAAGCCGATGGTTCCTTTGGCCGTAAGCCATTTTTCTTTAATGATGGTATCGATCAATGCATTGGCATCGTTGTATAATTTAGTAGCTTCTTTACCCACTACACTATCCGTCAGGATCTCAGGAAAATTGCCGTGCATTTCCCAGGCAATAAAGAAAGGCTTCCAGTCAATGAACGGACGAAGTTCCGCCAGGTCAAAATCAGCAAACACTTTTGTACCGGTGAAAACGGGTGTTTGGGTAGTATGCGTGCTCCAGTCGATCTTTACCTTGTTCTCTAAAGCCTCTGCATAGGAGAGATAGGTCTTAACTGATTTCTTGTTGTCGAAACCATGTTTCAACGTAACATATTCTTCTTTGATACCGTTCAAAAAATCCGGTTTCTGTTCTTTGCTTAATAATGAACCCGCAACCGTAACACTCCTAGATGCATCCAGTACATGCACTACACCTTCTTCATATTCGGGTGCAATTTTTACAGCCGTGTGTATACGGGATGTGGTGGCGCCGCCGATCATCAATGGTAGTGACATACCGCGACGTTTCATTTCTTTGGCAATATGTACCATCTCATCCAGTGAAGGGGTGATCAAACCACTTAGGCCAATGATGTCTACATTTTCTCTTTGTGCCGTTTCCAGGATCTTATCTGCGGGCACCATTACACCCATATCAATGATATCATAACCGTTACAACCCAATACCACACCAACAATATTCTTACCGATATCGTGTACATCGCCTTTTACGGTTGCCAATAAGATTTTTGCTGCACCGGCAGCTTCGCTGTTGGCGGTACCGGCGGCCAGATGTGCCTGTTTGCGTTCTTCTTTCTCTGCTTCAATGAAGGGTGTAAGTATGGCCACGCTTTTCTTCATTACCCTTGCACTTTTTACCACCTGCGGAAGAAACATTTTTCCTGCACCAAACAGATCCCCCACAATACCCATCCCGTCCATTAAGGGGCCTTCAATTACTTCCAGCGGTGTTGGGTATTTCAAACGGGCTTCTTCTGTATCGGCTTCAATATAATCCGTGATACCGTTTACGAGCGAGTGTGAAAGTCTTTTTTCCACCGTATCATTTCTCCATGCTTCATCCTTCACTTCTATCTTGCCTTTGGCCTTAACCGTTTCGGCATGTATGATGAGTTTTTCAGTGGCTTCGTTATTATCGTTGTTGCGGTTCAGGATCACATCTTCGCAAAGCTGGCGTAAGGTGGGTTCTATTTCATCGTATACGACCAGTTGTCCGGCATTGACAATACCCATATCCATACCCGCTTTAATAGCATGATACAGGAATACCGCATGAATAGCTTCACGCACATGGTCATTTCCCCTGAACGAGAAAGATACATTGGATACACCACCACTCACTTTCGTCAATGGCATTGCCTGTTTGATCTCTCTGGTGGCTTCGATAAAATCTACTGCGTAATTATTATGTTCTTCAATACCGGTTGCAATGGCAAAGATGTTGGGATCGAAAATGATATCCTGGGGTGCAAAACCTACTTTTTCGGTAAGGATCTTATAGGCACGTTTACAGATCTCCACTTTTCTTTCCTTGGTATCTGCCTGTCCCACTTCATCAAAAGCCATCACGATCACGGCAGCACCAAAAGCTTTACAGATAAATGCCTGCTCAATAAATTTCTCTTCTCCTTCTTTCATGGAGATAGAGTTAACAATGCACCGGCCCTGCACACATTTCAAACCTGCCTGTATGATCTCGAATTTGGAACTGTCGATCATGATCGGGATCCGGGCAATATCCGGCTCACTCTGGATAAGGTTCATGAAAGTGGTCATGGCGCTCACACCATCCAGCATGGCATCATCCATGTTTACGTCCAATACCTGTGCGCCGCTTTCTACCTGTTGACGGGCAACAGATAATGCTTCTTCAAATTTGTTTTCCCTGATCAGACGTGCAAATTTTTTAGAACCGGTTACATTGGTTCTTTCACCTACGTTCACAAAATTCGTTTCCGGACGAACCACTAAGGGTTCGAGGCCTGATAAGCGAAGAAAGGGTTTGATATGGATAGCTGAACTCATAAACTTTTTTGTTTAACCGCTAAGTCGCGAAGACACAAGGGTTCGCGAGGATTTAG
>CBHRAM010000204.1:0-6599 GCA_966076165.1 uncultured Chitinophagaceae bacterium | reverse complement strand
CCAGTAATACCCTGTTAAACGTACATCGCCCAAACCAAAAGAGGAAGTCGTGTGCCTTTCTTTACCACCGTGTTCATACAGAGAAGAACGTGTGTTGGAAATGATCGGTGCATCAAACGCGATCGACCACCTGTTGCTGAGGATGCGGGTAAACGCAATGTCCATGGTATAAGCATGGTTAATTACCTGTGTGCCTGCGTCTACGCGTTGTGTCTGCTCTACTTCCCCTACAAAATGTTTGTAAGAATTAAAGTAGCGGTTATTGATATTGAGCATCCATTTCTGGGCGGATGCTGATGAATCGTGTCCTCCATGATCCATTGTGCAAAGGCCACCCACACTGCGGATAGCTACACAACCTTGTGAATAGATACACGACGATATGCCAAATGTGGCAATAAAAATTATGATGAATGATTTCATTGTTTGGTGTTTGTTCGTTAGAAATGGTGTAATGAAAAGAATTATTTCTTTTTCATTTTTAACCGGTCAGCCACTAATTGTCCCACTTTGCTGCCGATCTCGGTACTGATGATACAGGAATTGTGATAATGAATACCTCCATAAAAACGGGCCCAGTTATTTTCCAAAGCTGCGTCACGGAATGATTTGAATGAACGGCTCTTAATGCCAAATTCAAGTTCGGTTGAATCGGTATAGGAGAAATTGTCACCAAAAACACTTGTTAATGCCTCAGCAGCTGATGCAGAAATCGTGGAATGCCCACAGGTATATTCAGGAAATGCAGGTGTTTGCAGGTAAGGGCGCCAGTTGGCATCCAGGTATTTATTGATCACCGTTTCGGGCCTTACCGTATTGTACTTATATTTTACATACCAGCATTCGATAAAGGAATCGAATAAAGCAATACTTGTTTTTGCAAATGCGTACACCGTTGCAGCGTAATCGGATTTAGCCTGTTTGGCCGCAATACCCACTACACTCATCCAGTGGCCGGAAGGTGAGAATTTTTTACTTCCGTACATCACATGGCCGGTCACGTTCATTTTAAAAGGATTATCGTCCCAGAATTCAGCAATATGTTTTTGTTCCGGCGTTAAACTGTCACCAGCATTTTTGATAGCCATTACTTCTTTATAGTATTTGCTGTTCTTATCCGTAATGTTATATACAGGTGGTGGTGGTGGCGCAAAAATTCCCGCGCTGTCTATTACCATCGGGCGGATCTCTTTCCAATGCGGTTCTGCTGCCGATGCATATAAAGGCGGCGTTGGTACCCAACGGCCCGGTATATCTAAAACCGTATATTTTTCTGCACCACGTGTTTCGAGGTAATTGTCTTTCTTACTCCAGCGGATAATAGAAGCGGAAACACTATCTGCCAATAGTTGTGACGCTTTCTCGGTTTCTTCGGGTAAGCCTTTTTCACGGGCAACTTTTAATATACTGTCTTTATACACCTGCATACTTCCCTCAGGAAATGTAACGGCCTCACCTACTTTCATATAGGCTAACAATGCCGCCAATTCAAGATCTGCTGCTTTATTTGCAGGAGGAAGAGAAATAGACTTCAAACCATTCACCTGGCCCGCGAGTGACTGGTATTCATCCGGATGACCGGATACCATTACTTCATAGGCGGCAATGGCTGCATACACATAATTACGTGCTGCTACCATTGGCGGGAAATTATTTCCCATCACCACTGTGTTTAACTCATGTACTGTTTGACTGAATAATTCCGGATTGTGCAGGTATGCTTTGTATTCTTCGTTCTTACGACAAGCTACTAAGCATAAAACAACACAAAGACCCATTGCGAGTCTTTTCATATTGCAAAAATTAAAGAAAGGAAAAAAATATAAGAATTGCTTAATTAACCAACCCTAGGCTTGTGGTGGCCTGTCCAAACGGCTGAGGTATTCAGACTTCAGGTCAGCATAAATTTTCATGCCCCAGGAATCCGAGAGACCGGAGTTCCTAAACTGCCAAGAAAAGAAATCTTGGTCTGCTGTGAAATCCTGCACAGAGAATTTCGCTGAATGAGGATGATGTGACGGAGCCTTTTTGGAATTATTATTGGTTACAAAATCGTTGGCTAATTTGGCGAACTCGTCGCGGGCATTTTTAATGCCGGCTTTGGCTGTATTGGGTATACAGATCAGTTCAAGTGAATCCTGGTAGAAACGGCGTTTTACATAAGTGTAGTTCACACCATTAATATCGATATTACCATCTACCCTTTCAAATTTTTCGGAGCTGCTTCCGTAAGGAAGACTGGCGGCAACTTTAATGTGGATCAGGTCTGCTTCATTGTAGTGGTCGAGATCAAGCTCTGCCTGTAATTGCTGATCTGCCCTGCCTTCAAAATAATCTGAAAGCAAACGGTAACCTCCCCAGTTAAAGAGAAGGATCCCCACAAGCAGTATGGAAGCAATCCGTTTCACGATGTGTGAAAATAACACATTATTTTTTAACAGAAAATATTTTTTTCTCAGGCCCAACGCCTTTGATAGTCAGGCTTTTCCACTGTTTTGGCAGGGCCGATTTTACCTGGGTGATCCCTTGTGGCGTAATTTCCAATCCACCAAAACCCATCAAAATACTTTGCACAATCCCCCCGGCTCCTGTTGCAAAATAAGGATTGGTTCCTCCCTTGGTTTCTGCGATCACACGTAAGGGTGGATTGAGGTTGGGCAGGTATGCATCCTGGAAAAAATGATAGGCTTTATCACCCTCTCCCAATCTTGCATATAATAAAGTGAAGATCGCCTGTGTCATAGCCGGCGTTCCTTCATTAGGCACGCGTGTTTCATAATACTCCAGGTCTTTCCGGATCTGTTTGGGATCGGATACCTCTTTCAAAGGATAAGCCAACAGGTTTACATCGGCCTGTTTGATGCCTTCGCCGTTATAAGTGGCATGTTCCCGGGTTACTCCATTCTCCAGTTTGAGTATCGGAATATTATTGGCCACATGCATCCAATCCGGATCTGCCGTTACACCCAGTAATTTTGCTGCAGCTGTTGCATTCTGCAATACTGCTTTGGCTGCGGCATTGGTCCATGCATTGTTATCTACATTCTCGGCCCACTCATCAGCGGCCACCACATTTTTGATATCATATTTTCCCGGCCCATTTCTTTCTACCCTGCTTGCCCAGAAATCTGCGATCTCTTTCATTACCGGCCAGCCTTTTTCTTTGAGCCACTCTTTATCCTGTGTTACACAATAATAATTCCACGCAGCAATACCTACACAAGCCGTGATATGGTGTTCAAAAGGCCCGCTTAGTGCCCATACCGGTGTTTCTTCCACACCACTGGCTGCACTCTCCCATGGAAACATAGCACCTTTGTAACCATGATTGAATGCATTTCTTTTTGCAGCTGTCAACCGTTGATAGCGATATTCAACAAGGCTCTTCGCCATTTCAGGGTGCAGTACCAATATGGAAGGATACATCCATAATTCGGTATCCCAGAATACATGGCCGTTATAGCCCAGTCCGCTTAAACCCATGGGCGAGGGACTCATATCCGTGCCTTCACGAACAAAAGAATAGAGATGATAGAGCATACTGTGAATATCCTGTTGTGACTGATCATCCCCTTCTACCACAATATCACTCTCCCATAATTTATCCCAGGCTTTGTTGTGAAAATTGATCAACCGGTCCCTTCCTTCCAGTTTGGCAAAAATGGTCATGCGTTCTGCTTCGTTCAAAGGATCATCATGCTGTGCAGAAGTGATGGAAGAACCTGCGATAGAATAGCGATAGGTTTCGCCGGCTTTTAACTTTCTGCTGAACTTCATCAGGTGCATGTTATTATCCCACATTTCATGGATCACCCTTGGCTCCTGGCCATGTGGCTCACTGAAGAGAAAAGTATTGGAGGCGCACATCAATAATTTGCCTGTAGGACTTTTCGCAGCAGAAGTCAACAAACTGATCACCACATGCGGCCTGTCTATTTCGTTATAATAGTTCTGTACATCTTTTAATGCATCGGGGGCTTCCATTACACTGGCACTGCCGAGTGTGATCTCTTTTTTAGCGGTAACGGTCACATCCATCAACACCGTAAAAGGAAGCTGGCGTAAGGAATAGTAGGTATAGGAAACCGTTGCTTTATCGCCATAATTAAACGAAGTGGTAAAACTGGCATGTTGCATATCCAGTTCCTGTTTCATGTTTTGTGTTTCGGCAGCACTTACCCTTCTTCCATCAATATCCATCTGCATATTGAGCAGGTTGAAACTGCGGAGGAAATTGCTTACCCGTCCGCGGCCATAGAGATCATAGGCGCCGGCGAGTACTACATCTTTAACTTTAAAAGGCTCAGGTGAAGAAACGATACCGATCATTCCATTGGCTACTGTGATGCCATAATAGTTTGATGGATCGATCTTATCGGCACTGATCTTCCAGGTATCAATCTTTTGTGCCACAACTAACTGGCAGATAACGATGGTGATGAATACGGCTACAGATTTTTTCATATAGACATTTTATAATCGAAGAGTGATGTTTCGTTGTAACCCTCTGTGTAGCTCAGTTTCTCTGTGGCCTCTGTGTTAAAAAAAAGCTGCCACATCAGGATATATTTTTCAACACAGAGGCCACAGAGCTTAGGAGTTACACAGAGAAATTTCCTATTTTTTGATTTTGGCTTTGAATAGGTATGGCTTCTCATTATTCATAGCCACTACAATATAGTTCCCCCCGGTTGCAGATCTGATTAGATTAATATCGCGTGCCTCCCCTTTCACAAACAAACCGCTTTCCTTTGGCCTCATAAAGGTAAACCGATTCTTTCCATCGTTGATCAGCGTTGTTCCATAGCTGGCATCCAAACGGCCGGTCTGCGGTTTGAGGCCGTAAAAATTTCCGGCCATGAAAAGATCCTGCTTACCATCTCCATTCAGATCGGTAACCGTTATGCCAAATACAGGTGACAGCTGTGCCATTACCGGTAATGGCTGCATGCTGAAATTGCCTTTGCCATCATTGAGGAATACGGAACTCTGTGTTTGTTCCACAGTCAAGACAGTTGCATGACTGATCTGATCATTGCTGAGTATATCTTCTATCGGCTTGCCTGCGTACTTTTCGTATTTCAGGAATTTCTTTTTCAGGATCGGCATCTGCGATTCCATTTCATCTTTCAGGTAATAAGGATACGCTTTACCATCATTCTTATAATACACAGGAATACATTCTGTTTGCCCGTTCTTATCAAAATCGTCTACATATAATTTGGCGGGATGGAGTTCATCCGCTTTGATATTTGAGTTCAGTCCGAAATTACCGGCTACAAGATCCAGGGTTCCATTCCCGTCTATATCGGCAACCGTTATGCAATTCCACCAACCGGATGAATGGGGTATCGTTGTTGTTTTCTGTAATTTTCCATTCTTGTATGTAAAAACGGTTACCGACATCCAGTCGCCTACAACAATCAATTCTTTCTTACCATCCCCGTCTATATCCGCCCATTGCGCATCGGTTACCATCCCGGCTTTGATCAGCTCAGGAGCAATCGTTGCTGTAACATCTGTGAATACGCCATTGCCGTTATTCTTTAGCAAAACACTGCTAGGCAGCATACCATAACTGCCGGGGATATCACGGGCCCCGATAAAAATATCAGGCTTGCCATCATGATCAAAATCACCCACTCGAACACAGGATGCGTTGATGGAAACAGATGGCCATCCTGTTCCTGAAGAACTAAAATTACCTTTGCCATCATTCAGGTATAACCTGGCCATCAGGAATGCAGACCCTTGTTTTACACTATTCCCACCAGATGCTGCTACCAGGTCAAGATCACCATCGCCGTCTGCATCAAATAGTGTGGCGCCTACTGTTTCAAAATAGGCATCTGCTGTAAATGCATTCTGCATTTTTCTTTCAAAACGGCCGTCTTTCCGCTGGATGAATATTTTAGCGGTATCTCCGGCTGCCGCTCCAATATAAAGATCTTCGAGGCCATCGCCATTTACATCACCCACGGTTATTTTGGGCCCCTCTGTTGAGAGCAGTTTGGGAATAAGGCGTTCTATATCAAAATCCACATAGTCATTTTCTTTATGCTTTATATTACCGATAAAAGATGTTGCGCTGATATCTTCATATAATACCGGAGATGATTTCTCTACCAGTTTCCCTGTATTCGCATTTTTCTGATCGAGGGTAAGCAGGCCATTAGCTGGTACATTGGTTACTACCTGTACCCGCTGATCAGGCCAGCGTACCACCACACTGTTTATTTTCGAGATCGTATCCAGTCCAAATAACATAACCGGATCCACACTGCTCTGAAACCCACGTGTAGGCATTTGTTCCAGTGCCTGTTCTTTATTACCTGCGAATACCGATACCCTTGCTCCATACCCCATTGTATTAGGTGCGGTTCCATTCAGTTTTACTTTGAGGAAATGGTGATGCAGTTTTTCGTTTGAAAGATTTTTATACACGGATGCTTCCGCATTCTCATTGTTGATCACCAGCTCAAGATCACCATCACCATCAAGATCAGCATAAGCCGCGCCACTGCTGAATGTGGCTTTACCAAATCCTAACTGCTTCGATTCATCTTTAAATAAAAGATTGCCTTGATTACGGAACGCGA
>CBHRAM010000203.1:0-6619 GCA_966076165.1 uncultured Chitinophagaceae bacterium | reverse complement strand
GATGCAAGCACAGCTTCCGATAAAATAAAAGAGCTGATCAGTTCAGTAAACAATGATGTTAGATTATCAGACCCACTTATGAAAAAACTGGTATCGGCAGGTAAAGACCTGGAGAAACAGCGAAATGCCTTCTCAGATCTTTCACTGGAAATGTATGCTTTAGTGAAAGCCCGAAAAATGACCCCGGATACAATTTATCAGGCATATTGTCCAATGAAGAAAATGTATTGGCTCAGCAGCGAACCAGCTATCAGAAACCCTTATTACGGTAAAACGATGCTCACTTGTGGCAGCATCACGCAAATCATTAAACCATGAAGCCATTTGTATTTGTGCTATCCGCACTTCTCATATCCATCTTTTCTTTTGCGCAGGATGATATGAAGATGGATATGGATATGGGGAAAGATAATCAGCCTGGCAAACTCCCTTTTTATACCAAAACGGGCAATCGTGTCATTTATCATCTGTATATAACGGATACGGTAGTGAATTATACAGGTAAACCCAGGCCCGCCATGGCGATCAATGGATCAATACCTGCTCCTGTGCTAAATTTTACAGAGGGAGATAGTGCTGAGATCTATGTGCATAATAACTCAATGATGGAGACATCGGTTCACTGGCATGGATTAATTCTTCCCAATCAGTATGATGGCGTGTCCTATCTGACCACAGCACCGATCAAAATGGGACAAACCCATTACTACACATTTCCCATCAAACAGAATGGAACATACTGGTACCATTCGCATACCATGATGCAGCAACAGAGCGGCATGTATGGGGCAATTGTGATTCATAAAAAAGACGAACCGGTTGTGAAAGAGTATACGCTATTGTTAAGTGACTGGACAAATGAAAATCCGGAACAGGTAGATCGGTCACTGCATAATGCCACAGACTGGTATGGAATCAAAAAGGGCAGTACCCAAAGCTATTCAGAAGCGATTAAAGCGGGGTATTTTAAAACAAAACTGACCAATGAATGGAAGCGGATGACAGCTATGGACGTGAGCGATGTATATTATGACCGGTTCTTCAGTAATGGGAAAGCTGAAAATGAGGCACATGGTTTTAAGGCCGGAGATACCGTAAAGCTTCGGGTTGTAAATGGAAGTTCCTCAACTTATTTCTGGCTCAATTACGGAGGAGGTAAATTAATCGTAGTGGCCAACGATGGAAAAGATGTTGTGCCGGTACCCGTGGATAGGTTACTGATAGCCGTTTCTGAAACCTATGATATCAGGGTAGTGATCCCGGATAATAAAAGCTATGCGTTTACGGCAACAGCCGAGGATCGTACAAAATCAACCACTCTCTGGTTAGGGATGGGCGAGAAAGTGTCTGCAGATTCCATGCCCCGGTTAAAATACTTTGAAGGGATGAAGATGATGAACGACATGATGAAAATGAATGGGGATATGAATGATATGGGAATGAAGATGAGCCTTCAGCAAATGGACATGAATATGGTTATGTACCCCGAGATGAACGGGTCAAAAGAGATCGTGACATTAAATTATGCAATGTTGCGGTCTCCCGAAAAGACAAGTTTGCCTGATGCACCTGTAAAGGAGTTTGTTTTCAATCTGTCGGGAAATATGAACCGGTATGTCTGGACCATTGATAATAAAACAGTTTCAGAAACCGATAAGATCATGATCAAAAAAGGGGAAAACGTACGGATCATTTTATATAACGGAACAATGATGCGGCATCCGATGCATCTCCATGGCCATTTTTTCCGGGTATTAAATGGACAGGGTGAATATTCTCCCCTTAAAAATGTGCTGGATATTATGCCGATGGAAACGGATACATTGGAGTTTGCTGCCACAGAAAGCGGTGACTGGTTCTTTCATTGCCATATCTTATACCACATGATGAGTGGAATGGGCAGATTATTCAGTTATGAGGGATCACCTCTGAACCCTGAAATCGGAGACCCGGTAAAGGCATTGAAAAAAATATATGCAGATGACCGAAAGATCCATGCCATGGCAAAAATTGGATTGGAAAGCAATGGCTCAGATGGAGAGATCATGTTTGCCAATACCCGGTATCAATTACAAACCGAATGGCGGATCGGTCTTAACCGGGAGCATGGTTATGAATCAGAGAGTCATATCGGCCGATATCTCGGAAAAATGCAATGGTGGTTTCCGTATATTGGCTGGGATTTCAGGTATAGGGAGATGGATGGGCCTGAAAAAGACCTGTTTGGTAAGGTTAATTCAAAAGATAATCGAAAGGCTTTTTGCCTGGGTGTCGAATATACAATGCCATTACTGGTAAAAGCAGATGCCAGGTTGGATACAGAGGGTAAGCTACGCCTGCAGTTGAAAAGAGAAGATGTGCCGGTTTCCCAAAGATTACGATTTAATTTTATGGTAAACACGGATAAGGAATATATGGCCGGTTTCAGGTATGTAGCTACTAAATATTTTTCAGTATCAACGCATTATGATAGTGATATGAGCTTTGGAGCCGGTATCACGATTACGTATTAATTGTCCGTATCAGACGTTTTATTGTCTGTAAGCGCAGAAAGGCTCAATTTATCTTTGGTGCAATTTGTAAAAACAGATAATATGAAAAAGATAGCTTTTATTATACCGCCAACTGTTGAACTGCTTGATCTTTCAGGCCCTGTACAGGTGTTTACCGAAGCCCGTTTTTATGGGTTTAAGATTGAGATCGAATATTATGTATACAGCGAGAATCCGGTAAGTACTGCCGGCCTTGGATTTGGGAAATTAAAACATTATTCAGAAGCTGATTTAAAAGAAGGGGATTATGTTTTTGTTCCCGGTATGGATCATGAATATATTCAAAGCATCGCTTTCCGTGCTGAACATGATTTCTTTAAGTGGCTGAAGCAATGTTCAGAAAACAAAGTGTTGGTCTGTTCTATCTGTAACGGGGCTTTTGCCCTGGGGCATGCCGGCCTGCTCACAGATACAGAATGCACTACTCATTGGAGAAGGGTACAAGCTTTGCAGGAGCAGTTTCCGAGGGCCAAAGTATTGACCGATATCTTGTACATTAAGAGTAATCATGTGTACACCAGCGCAGGGATCAGTGCGGGAATAGACCTTGCATTGGCTATTCTGGAAGATCTGAAGGGGCCATTATTTACCCATAAAGTTGCAAGAGGGTTGGTTGTATACCACAGAAGAAGCGGAACGCACAAACAACAGAGCATCTATCTGGATTACAGGAACCATATTAATCCACAGATTCATGAAGTACAGGACTATCTGATCGAAAATCTCTCAAAAGACAATAATATCAATTCACTTGCCTCCCTTGTTGGAATGAGCCCGAGAAATTTAAGCAGGGTTTTCAAAGAAAAGACCGGATCCACGGTCCTTGAATATCTGACGCTGTTACGGAAGGAATATGCAAATACAATGTTGAATAACCCGGAATACACGATTGAATATATCGCTTCTCAATGCGGGTTTAAAACCGCCAGGCAATTGCAAAGGGTTTTAAAAGGTTGATCATATCCGGGGTGCAAATGACTGAATATGATTGTCTGTATGTAAGGAAACGTTATTCACGTTTCCTTTTGTTTTATGGCTAACGATAGGCTGTTGAAAACAATCTTTATTGCCACAATTCATTATTGAAAATTGTAGCGTAATTTGATGTAGTAAGTTGTCCCGTTTAAAAAACTGCTATGAACAAAAACATCATCAGCTGTACCTTCTTATTTCTGGCGCTATATGGCTATTCTTCAGCCCAGTCGTATGTTCCTGAAAAGAAAAACAAAATGCAGGTGTCCGATGTGGTAGCTGCCAAAGCATTGGCTGTGCCATTGAATAAAGTGAGCTTGCTCGATGGCCCTTTTAAAAAAGCGATGGAAGCGGATGCGGCTTACCTGCTTACCATCGACCCAGACCGGTTGCTGGCTGATTTCAGGAATCATGCGGGACTAAAAGCCAAAGCAGAAAAATATGGTGGATGGGAAACATCAGGCCTTGCCGGGCACACTCTCGGACATTATTTATCGGCCTGTGCATTGCAATACACTTCCACCAATGATAAACGATTTCTTGATAAAGTAAATTATATCGTGGAGGAGCTGGCGCTGTGCCAGTCGCCAAGAAATGGATACCTGGGTGCCATCCCCAAAGAAGACAGTATCTGGGCCGAAGTGCAGAAAGGCAATATCCGTTCGCGGGGCTTTGATCTCAATGGCGCATGGTCGCCATGGTACACCGTTCATAAGATCATGGCGGGTTTACTGGATGCTTATGTCTATTGCAATAATGAAAAGGCCCTGGGTATCCAGACAAAATTTGCGGATTGGGCCGAAAACCTTTTGAAAGACCTGACTGACGAGCAGATCCAGAAAATGCTGCTTTGTGAATACGGGGGCATGAACGAAGTATTGGCCAATACCTATGCACTCACAAAAGACAAAAGATATCTCGCTCTCTCATACAAGTTTCATGATCGCCGTGTGCTTGATTCACTGGCCATGGGGAAGGATGTGCTTCCGGGAAAACATTCCAACACACAGATCCCTAAACTCATCGGCAGCATCCGTCGTTATGAACTAACGGGTAATACAGAGGATAAAACAAGGGCTGATTTTTTCTGGAACACAGTGGTGCAGCATCATACTTATGCGGCAGGGGGGAACAGTAACTATGAATATTTCGGTCCGGCAGACCAGTTGAGTGAAACGCTGACGGAAAATACCATGGAGACCTGCAACACCTACAATATGCTCAAACTAACGAGGCACCTGTTTGCACTGGATCCTGATGCAGGATATTTCGATTATTATGAGAATGGATTATACAACCATATCCTTTCTTCACAGAATCATGATGATGGAATGATGTGTTATTTTGTTCCGCTTCGTATGGGTGGGCGTAAGCGTTTTAGTAATCCGTTCAATACGTTTACCTGTTGTGTAGGATCGGGAATGGAAAATCATGTTAAGTATGGAGAAGCGATTTATGCGGCGGGTGCCGATGGCAGTTTGTATATCAACCTTTATATACCTTCTGAACTGTCGTGGACAGAAAATGACCGCCAGTTAAAAATGGAAACCTCTTTGCCGGAGAGTAACCAGGTGGTGATCAGTTTTACCAATGATCACCCCATATCTTATTCTTTAAAACTCCGAAGGCCAAAATGGGCAGGGGAGGGAACCTCGCTGCTTGTTAATGGGAAACAGGAAACTGTGAAAGCTGATGAAAAAGGATACTATAATATTAAAAGACGCTGGAAAAAAGGGGATAGGGTAGTTATGCAGTTTTCCATGTCGGTATATGCTGTTTCTATGCCAGATAATCCAAACCGGCAGGCATTTTTTTACGGACCGGTCTTATTAGCGGGTGATCTGGGCACAAAAGAACCTGATCCTGTGAAAGGTATTCCGGTAATTGTATCCAATGTTACGGATCCTTCAAAATGGATAGAACGTGATGCGGATCATTTTCAATTCGCCTCATTGAAAACGGGACAGCCGCATGATATTGTATTCCGCCCTTTTAACCAGGTGAAAGACCAGTATTACAGTGTGTACTTTGATCTGTTCTCATCTGATGGATGGAAAGATCAGCAGGTGAAATATGAAGCGGAAAAGATCCGCCTGCAGCAAATAGAACGGTCAACCGTAGATGTGCTCAGAATGGGTGAAATGCAGCCAGAACGAGATCATGAGTTTACAGGGGATACTTTCAACGGTGAAGGCCATGGGAAAAAATGGCGTGCTACACGACAGGCAGGCACGATGAGTTTTATTTTGAAAGTGGATCCCAATAAAGAAAATGAGATCCAGATGAGTTATTGGGGAATGGATAACAGGGGAAGGGTGTTTGATATTTTAGTGGATGGGAAACCGGTTGCTACAGAAGACCTGAATAAATATAAGGGCAGCCGTTTTTATGATATCCGCTATCCGATTCCAGTTTCACTGACACAGGGAAAGGAAAAAGTGACAGTTACACTGAAAGCGGCAGCGGGAAATAGTGTGGGGCCGGTGTATGGTAATGTGCGCATGATGATAAAATGACCATAATTTTTCAAGGCCATACACTTTGGAGAGGGATGCTAAGTCTTTTTCTTTTTACTTAAGTAGTCAGACATTTTCGGAACATTGGCCCTCGAAATAGGGATTTCTGTTTCGCCGATAAAAACTGATTTTGCATTGGTTCGTTGTACTTCTCTGAGATTCACAATATAGGATCGGTGAATGCGCATAAACTGGTTCTCCGGTAATTCCAGCTCTGCCCATTCGAGCGATTGACGGGTTACAATTTTTTGTGTTTTTGTGAATATATTGATATAGTTACTATTGCTTTCTATATACAGGATCTCTTCAAAACGCAGTTTCAGATTGGTATTGTTCTCTTTGATCACCAGGAAGGATGATTCAGGCTTGTCATTTGTTTTCAACGCAATCTGTATCGCCGCAAACAGATCAGATTTCTTAACAGGTTTGGTAATATAGCCCGCTGCCCTGGTATGTAGTGCTTCCTGAATGATCAGCATATCTGCATTTGCCGTAATAAATATATAGGGTGGGGCACCTCTTTCGTCAATGGCGCCGGCAATATCTAAACCATCTTTTGGCAGTTGCAGATGCAGGTCG
>CBHRAM010000202.1:0-6625 GCA_966076165.1 uncultured Chitinophagaceae bacterium | reverse complement strand
CTGGAAAGCATAGTTATTTACTTTCAAACCATTGGTACGGTTCTCGAACCATTGAAATTTATCCATCCAGCCATTATTGTATTGTCGGGCAGGGTCCTTCACTTTATACGCAAGATCCAACCTGATCAGGAAATAAGAGAAATCGATCCGGATACCGGTTCCCAAACCAATTGCCAGATTCTTTCCCAGATTTTTAAATGAGAAACGTGCATCAGGATCTGCGGTATTATTTTTTACGTTCCATACATTGCCGATATCGGCAAATAGAGCGCTTGCAATTTTTACACCGGCAATGGTAGCCAATGGAAAACGGTATTCAATATTGGCTTCGAGCTGCATATCTCCAAAACGGTCGCGGTAACTGTTAGCAGAAGTATCTGCTTCGCTTTGTAAAGAACCACCTATTCCGAGTTGCCTTAACCCCCATGCACGCATACTATACGGACCTCCCGCAGAAAACTGTTTAAAGAAGGGCAGGGTTTTATCCCGCAAAGTATCCTTCCCGTAATTATAACCTACACCCGCAAATGCACGATAAGCCAGTTCTGTTTTTTTATTTTGCAGTTTGATGGATTGCCGGAATTCTGCTTCCAGTTTTACATAGCGATAGATATTACTGCTCAGGTTACCAAAGATGCCGGCCAGGCCACCTGCTTCTTCCAGCCCTAATCTTATATAATTGCTTTTATCAGGGTTTCTGGCAGAGTTGAAATTTTTGATCAGGGAAAGGGTTTGGCTGATCACTTTCCCTGAATTGAAAGATGTTCTCAGAAAAGGGTTTTTAGCAAATAGATCCACTAATCCTGCCAAGGTATCGATGGAATACAATTCAACATTCAAAGGTTTGTACAGCCAGGTATTGTTTCCTTTTTTCCATTCATATCCCCAACTGGCCACTATGGATTTGAGTTTGTAGAAATCCCTTCTGTCCACATAAGATCCGTTCACAGCAAACAGGGTCCTTTTATTATCCAGCGCCCTCAATGCACGCCAGTTGTTGGAAAAAGGGATGATCAATTTTGGAAATACATAGGTATGTCCGAGGTTGAAGAGAAAGGTCTGAAACAATTGATCCTTGGAGCTGGTAAATAAATTCAGTTCCACACCCGTACGAAAAGTAGCCAGTGATTGAATGGCGCTTTTCCATACATTCTTGTTATTGTAGGCAAAATTGGTAGAGATCCCCCAAAGATTACCTAACAACCCGATATCTGCCGTGTTCTTGCTTCCTTCCAGGTCTACTGTAAAATTTTGTTTGATGGCCGGAACCAGGTAAAAATAAAGGTCGAGACTATCCTTATCCCTGGGTTCGAGCCGGGCATCTACCTGTTGCCAGGCACCTATCTGTCCCAGGGTATTGATCGATTTGAAATAATTAGCCTCATTATACAGGTCGCCATTTCTCAGATAAGTATGCTCACGCAGCGGGCGGTAACTGAAGATACCTTTCCGGTAACGCATGGTCAGGTTTCTCCGTTTGACCTCGAGAAATCCTTTTTGTTTCGATACACTGTCTGTGATATCGGTAAGCTTTGTTTCCGGATAATAATAGATATGGCCAATGTGGTATTGGATCAGCCTGGATGAATCGAATGTGGGCCTTTTAAACACCGTAATATCCCATGTGGGGTTTTCCCTTCTTATGCGGGCCGCATCAGCAATGATCTGGGCTTGCTTAAATGGATCGAGTGTTAACTGTAATAACCGTGGATCGGTGGTATCTGCCTCGGCAAAAATATCATCCCTGGTAAAACGGTAATATCCATTCTGACGGTATAGTCCCACCAACCTGTCCAACTCAGAACTGATCAGTCCTTTTGTATAAGGGGCCCCTTTTTTCAGCAGTGTATTTTTCTCCTCAGCCAAAGTAAGTTTCTGGAGTGTGGTATCGCCCATCTGGTAAGAAACAGAATCGATACTGATATTCTTTCCAACGGCAATTGTCATGGCAATACTGGCCCTGATCTGGTCCTTCACCGTATCGATCCGAACAGAATCAGAAAAGCCTGCATAATAATATCCCTGCGAATTCAGGTAAGCATTCATGGAGTTGATAGAACGGCCGATATTCACCGAATCAAATACAGGTGGGTTCTTGATCTTGTAGATCAGGCCAAACTGCTGGATCCTTCGCACTTTTAAACTGTCGTCCCAATAATTATCCAGTTCTGTGGTTAAGCGAATTTTCTCATCTTTGGTAAGATTCCCTTTGAGGCTTACTTTGTTGTCGTAAACAAAGGCTTTGGTAAGCGGATAATTCCTGACCCATGTTCTTTTAGCCACGGAACAGGAGCTCATGATTGCCAACAGCATGAAAAAAACGATAACCCGGGGAGAAAACACTTTATTACAGATCAAACGCATACAGGATGTTAAGCAAGAATGAGCTCAAATATATTCAATCTTTATGCCAGAAAAAACAAAGGCAGGCCGAAGGGCTGTTTATTGCCGAAGGAACCAAGCTGGCAGAAGAGTTGCTGAAGAGCCATTACCGTATCCGGAAGATCTATGCAACGGCCGACTGGGAGCCACCTGTTACACCTAAAGAACCTGTGGTAACCATTACAGAAGCAGAGCTGGAGCGGGTCAGCAGCCTGCAAACACCCAATAAAGTACTGATCATAGCGGAGCAACCGCTTAAAACAGCCACCCCTGTGCTTACAAAGGGAGTAACCCTTTTGCTGGATGGCATCCAGGATCCCGGTAATCTGGGTACCCTGATCCGTATCGCCGATTGGTTTGGTATCAAACAGGTAATTGCCGGGGAGCATACGGCTGAATTGTATAATCCCAAAGTGATACAGAGTACGATGGGTAGTTTTATCAGGGTAGATGTAATGTATCTGCCACTGGAAGAAGTGCTGCAATCCTGCAAACTGCCGGTATATGGGGCTTTGCTCAAAGGAGAGAATGTGAACAGGATCCAACCGGTTACCGACGGGTTATTGATCATCGGTAACGAATCGAAGGGGATCCGGAATGAATTACTGCCCTATATCACGCATCCGGTAACCATTCCGAGAATTGGCGGGGCAGAGTCTTTGAATGCAGGGGTTGCAGGGGGGATAATATTGTCCAGGATGATAGGATGATAGCATGAGTGAATGATAGAATGCGTTTAGCGGAACTGGATGGCTTTTACGGGTTTGATCTTTTTGATGAGGAGGGTGGGGATGATGAGTAAGAGGTAGCAAACCAATGCGGTTGTGATACATACAAGGGCTACCTGCCACCAGATGATCAATACCGGGGCCTGGGATACATAATAGGAAGTTTCATCGAGGGTAATAAAACCGGTGTATTGCTGGAGCAGGCAGAGGCCGATGCCTAGAACAAAACCGATACCAATACCGGTACAACTGATCACGGTAGCATGATAGAGAAACACTTTACGGATCAATCCATCTTCTGCACCAAGGGCTTTTAAAATGCCGATCATTCTTGTTCTTTCCAGTATCAATATTAACAGACAGGTGATAAGGTTAATGATCGCCACCACCGCCATCACAATAAAGATCACATTACGGTTCACATCCTGGATATTGAGCCAATCGAAAATATTGGGATACACTTCCCGTACACTGCGGCTCATCCATTCTGCAGGTAATTGATCAGATAAACGGCTATTCACAGAATCGATCAGTTGATCATCTGTAACAAAGATTTCATAGCCACCGGTCTGGTCGGGTGTCCAGTTATTTACCCGTTGAATCAAACGCAGATCGCTGATGATAAATAATTTATCATACTCTTCAATACCGGTTTTATAAATACCTGCCACTCTGGCTTTCCGGTAAGTTCTGGACCCATCGGTGATAGAAATAAAATAAAGTGTAACGGTATCGTTCAGTTCAATTTTTAACTGATTGGCCAACGGAACAGATACCATGATCTCTTTACTGTAATTGGAGTCGCTGAAACTGATCCAGCGCCCTTTTTTCAGAAAGGGCCTGAGTTTACTGCTGTCGTATCCATTTTCAATCCCTTTCAGTAAAACGCCTTCTATGGCTTTGTTCTTTTCGATCACCGCCGATTTTGTAGCAAAACTTTGCAAGGTCTTTACGCCTGGCTCTTTGCGAATCAGCGATTCTATCCTGGCATCTTTCTCAATCGGGTTTTCTTCCGCTACCAGTGATTTATTGGGTTCGTATTTTTGTACCCGTATATTCCCCCAGAAACTATACACCTTATCAGACACTGTTTGCTGAAAACCATTTACAAAAGCCAGGGTAACGATCATGGCCATCACACTCAAGGCGGTAGCCGCAATGGAGAGGCGTATGATAAATCTTGAGAAAGACTTCTGCCGGTTAAAGGCGATACGTTTGGCGATATGGAAGGCCAGGTTCAATCGGCACGGTTTTAGTATCATCAAAACTACATTGCCCGTATCAATACAGCAAAAGCATTTACGGTTTGGGAGAATGTTGTATGTTTAAAGCAGATTTTAGTGTATGCGAAAAATTTTGTTGCTCACCCTCTTTGTATCTTTCAGCGTATTGCTGAATGCCCAGCGCCAGCCCGATCATGTGTATATGTCCAGTATCCGGACGGTGAAACTGTTTCAGCAGAATAACCAGCAGAGTATGCCCATACTCGCACTCAATTCGGGCGATCAGCTGGAATTGCATTTTGATGACCTGAGTAGTAATCCCCGCAATTTTTATTATACCTATGTATTGTGCAATGCAGACTGGACGCCGGCCGACCTCAATGTATTCGATTATATCAAAGGCTTTACCCAAAACCGGTTGATCCAGTACCGGATGTCAACTTTCTCTGCTTCTAAATATGTGCATTACCAGGCATTGCTACCCGAAAGCAGCTGCGTGCCGGTGAAAAGCGGTAATTATATGCTGGTGGTTTTTCTGGACTCAGATACTTCCAAAATTGCTTTTACCAAAAGGATGATGATCGTTGACAATAAAGTAGGGATCGGTGCACAGGTACAGCAGCCTTTTGATAATGAGATACTCAGAACACACCAGAAAGTACAGTTTGTGGTGAATACCCAGCAGCTGAATATTCTTTCACCACAGCAGACACAGGTGGTGTTATTACAGAATAACCGTTGGGATGATGCGGTAAAAGAAATTCAACCTTCTTTTATCAGGAACAATGTGCTGGAATATAATGGAGAACAGGATTGTGTATTTCCCGCAGGCAAAGAATACCGATGGGCCGATCTGCAGAGTTTCCGTTTTCAGAGCGATCGGGTAGACCGGGTAGAAAAAAATAAAGAACCGGTAGATATTTATATAAAGCCGGATGTAGAAAGAAATAACCTGCGCTATCTATTCTTCCGCGACAGAAATGGATACGATGAAATTGCCACCACAGAAGGCGTGAACCCCTGGTGGCAAACAGATTATGCCAATGTGCATTTTACGTTTGCACCCGCCCGTAACCAGCCTTTTGCCGGTAAGAGTGTATATATTTTAGGAGAGATGACGGGCAACCAGATTGGAGACACTTCAAGAATGGAGTATGATGCTGCAAAAGGGGTGTATACCAAAACGCTTTTATTAAAACAGGGATATTACAGTTATTCCTATGTTACCAAAGACAATAAGAATAAGTCCGCCAAATCAGATCCCGCACTAACTGAGGGCAATTATTGGGAAACCGAGAACCAGTACACCGTACTATTCTATTATCGTTCATTCAGCAGCAGGTATGATGAGTTGGTAGGAATTGCTACGGTGAATTCTAAGGTGATGGGGAATGGGTTTTAATTCGTGAGTCTGTTGATAAAACTTGCGACTGAGGTATCACGATTGACAAACCGATCGGGCAAAACGACAAAATCCAGAATTAATTCAAAATTTTACCGAAAATACCCCCTCATCCCTTACTTTTGCGGCGGCAGGTCTTACACGACCAGCTCCTGCTGAACCTCCCCAGGGCAGGAATGCAGCAAGGATAAGCGGTTGTAGCGGTGCGATGTGAGTAGCCTGCCATTTTTTTACCCCCCGACCCCCTGAAGGGGGGAGCAAAACGGGGGATCACCAAAATCTCCTAAGGGGTATGAAATTTTTTATCGACACGGGCAATCTGGCCCAGATCAAAGAAGCCAATGATTTAGGAATCCTGGATGGTGTTACCACCAATCCCTCTTTAATGGCCAAAGAAGGCGTTAAAGGAGAGGAAGCCATTGCCCAGCACTATAAAGCGATCTGCGAATTAGTGGATGGTGATATCAGTGCCGAAGTATTGTCTACCGATTTTGCTACCATGGTGGAAGAAGGAAAGAAATTAGCTGCCATCCACCCGAATATTGTAGTAAAGGTTCCGATGATCAAAGATGGTATCAAAGCCATCAAATGGTTTACCGATAACGGGATCCGTACCAATTGTACTTTGATTTTCTCTGCCGGCCAGGCGATCCTTGCTGCAAAAGCAGGTGCCAGCTATGTTTCTCCATTTATCGGCCGTATCGATGATAGTGGTTGGGATGGTATGGAACTGATTGGGCAGATCAGACATATTTTTGATATCCAGGGATACAAAACCGAGATCCTGGCAGCTTCTATCCGTAATGCGCTGCACATCATCAAAGCCGCTGAATTGGGTGCCGATGTATGTACCTGTCCGCTGGATTCAATCTTAGGCCTCCTGAAACACC
>CBHRAM010000201.1:0-6660 GCA_966076165.1 uncultured Chitinophagaceae bacterium | reverse complement strand
TATAACCTGATGAACTTCCAGGAATTTGTGAGTGATCATTTCTTTGCGGTAAATATTGATCACCATTTCAACGGCCTTTTCTTTAACCGTATCCCATTGCTGAAGAAACTCAAATGGCGTGAAGTGGTCTCGGTGAAGATGTTGTATGGAGGCGTTCGGGATGAGAATAAACCGGCCAATGATCCGTCATTGATCAAGTACCCGGTGATAGACGGTGGCCCGGCAACTTTTTCACTGGATAAAAAACCTTATATCGAAGGAAGTGTAGGTATTACCAATATATTTAAGCTGATACGGGTTGACCTGGTAAAAAGGTTTAACTATCTTGAAAACCCTTACGTAGCCAGTCTGGGTATCAGGGCCAGGTTCAAGTTTGATTTTTAGTTATTTTACTGTTGATAAAGCATGCTGTTAATGGAAAGAGTTCCCCTTAGAATACAATTGCAGAAAGCGATTTATGTGGTGATAGACCCGTTTGTAAAACTTTTGATCAAACTGGGGTTGACCCCAAATGCAGTTACTACCATTGGTTTTATCTTGAATATAGGGGTGGCCGTGATCTTTGTAGCCGGCGCAGAAGAAGGGAACCGCGGTGATCTTTCTTATGTTGGATGGGCAGGTGCATTGATATTGTTTGCGGGTTTGTTTGATATGCTTGACGGACAGGTGGCCCGTATCGGTAAAATGGGTTCCTCTTTTGGAGCTTTGTACGATTCGGTACTCGACAGGTATAGTGAGCTGGTGATGTTTCTTGGCATCTGTTATTACCTGGTGGGCCATCATTATTTTCTGAGCTCTCTTTTTGCTTTTATCGCATTGATCGGTTCCATGATGGTGAGTTATACCAGGGCCAGGGCAGAGGGACTGGGCATTGAATGTAAAGATGGTCTGATGCAAAGGCCCGAACGTATTGTATTGATCGGTGTTTCGGCAATTGCCTGCGGTGTTACCGGGCATTATATAGGAGGTGACCATAAATGGTATATACCCGGTATTTCTTTTCATGTGCTGGAAACCATGTCAATATTCACGATCCCGATAACGCTGATGGCGGTGCTTACAAATATTACGGCTTTAAAGAGACTACTGGGTGCGAAGAAAACACTGGATGCAAGGGATCATCAGCAAAATACAGGCGGCCCGGCTTCCGGTAAGCTGATCATCGCTATCGGGATGGTGGTTTTAACAGGCTTTGCTTTTACCAATAAACATACAACGGTAAAAAAATCTCCCCTTATCTCTATTACAGCAAAACCGGATACTGATCCACAGGATAGTTTTCCTGTTCCGAACGGTAACCCTAACCAGTTGTTTTACCTGCAGCGGACTACCAATACCAATACGATCGTTTGCGAATTGAATATGGACAGTAAGGGTAAACTCAATGAAGAATCACCTGTACATGTTTTCTGGATCCGTTATCCCGAAGGCGGAATGAGAAAGGAACTTAACTATATCCAGCGGGTATTTGCTTACGGTATCAAATCCATACCGCAGGGCAACGGAACGTATAAGCTTCATTTTGTTTCCTATAAAAAGCAGACATTGATCCTGATGCCTTCCCCCAAAGACAATAAATACCATGTATATGCCACTATTAACCAGAAACAGGCATTGCTGAACAGGATCTTTGTGAAAGTAGAAGGTGGCACATTCTGGTCGCCCAATGTAGTTTATATGGAAATGAAGGGCACAGACCCTGTTACCGGTAAAGAACTGGTAGAAAGATTCAAACCCTGATATGCATAATCAGTCAGCCAAAACAAAAAATTTTTTCTCTGCCAATCATATCGGAGTATGTGGGGCTGTTTCTGCCGGCTACCTGTTACTCTCTGCTTTTCTGATCGGGTTTAAAATGGAGCAGGTTTATTTGGTGGCACTGTTCAATGCGATGTATTTCGCTTCAGGTATCACAAGAAAATTCATTACGGGTTTTTCGATCTTTATTGTTTTCTGGATCGTGTACGATTATATGAAGGCTTTCCCCAATTACCTGTACCACCCAGTACATATTGAAGACCTTTATCTCGCAGAAAAAAAACTGTTTGGGATCCATCATAATGGAACGGTACTTACGCTGAACGAATATTTTTTACAGCACCATACCGTTTCACTGGATATCCTCACCGGCATCAGTTATCTCTGCTGGGTGCCCGTTCCGCTTGCGTTTGCGGGATTTCTGTTCTTTAAAGAAAGATCGGCTTTTCTACAATTCTCTCTCAGTTTCTTTCTGGTTAACCTGATCGGTTTTGTGATCTATTATATCTATCCTGCTGCACCACCCTGGTATGTGCAGCAGCATGGATTTCAGTTCATCGCTGCCACACATGGCAATACCGCCGGGTTGGAAAGGTTCGATACTTTTTTCAACACAACTGTTTTCCGGTCCTTGTATACAAAGGGATCCAATGTTTTTGCAGCCATGCCATCCCTGCATGCATCTTATCCTGTGATCGTTTTGTATTATGGGTATAAATTCAAACTGGGAAAAATAAATATTTTATTTGCGCTTCTTGTAGCCGGGATCTGGTTTTCTGCCATCTACAACAGCCATCATTATGTTCTTGATATTCTCGCAGGTATTACCTGCGCCATAACCGGAATTGCCTTATTTCAATGGGCGATGAAGAAAAATGCCGGCCTCCAGCGCTTTTTACGAATGTTTGTTAGGGCGATAGAGTAAGCTGGAATATCGTCGATAGTCCTTAGACCATGGTCCATCGACTTTCATAACGTTTCGTTTATAATTATTTACGGATATTTGCGCCATGGCAATCATCCGACCCTTTAAAGCATTGCGCCCGCAGCCACAACTGGCAAAGCAGGTGGCAAGCCGTCCTTACGATGTACTCAGCAGCACCGAAGCAAAAATGGAAGCACAAGGCAACCACAGTTCCTTCCTGCATATCACCAAAAGTGAAATTGATCTTCCCGATACCGTTGATGTACATGATGCAGCGGTATATGAACAGGCAAAAGAAAATCTGGCTGCTTTTATACAACGTGATATCCTGTTTCGTGAATCCAAAGAATGTTATTATATCTATCAGCTGATCATGAATGGCCGCAGCCAGACAGGATTGGTATGTGTGAGCAGTGTGGATGATTATGAGAATGATATTATCAAGAAACATGAATTTACAAGGCCGGAAAAAGAACAGGACAGGATCAATCATATTAAAACATCCGGTGCGCAAACCGGTAATGTGTTTCTCGCTTACCGCAATCATCCGGCAATTGATGCACTGATCGGACAATGGAAAGAGACCAAATCGCCTGTATATGATTTTACGGCGGATGATGGCATACAGCATACGATCTGGATCGTGAACAATGATGAAACTGCTGAGAAGATCAGTTCTGTTTTTGAAAAAGAAATTCCCTGCACTTATATCGCAGATGGCCACCATCGTGCGGCTTCCGCTGCCAAAGTGCGTAAAGCACTGGGCGCAACCGCTAAAGAGGGGGCAGATTATTTTTTAACTACCCTGTTCCCTTCCAACCAGTTATATATCATGGATTATAACCGGGTGGTGAAAGACCTGAATGGATTAACACCCAAGACCTTTATGAAAGAATTGGGCAAGCAGTTTACCGTGGAGCTGGTTAGCACAGGAGCCTATCGCCCGGAAACCCTTCACACATTTGGCTTGTATCTCGATAAGAACTGGTATAAACTCACATCTAAACCCGGAACCTTTACTACCGATCCGATCGGCGTACTGGACGTGACCATCCTGTCGAATAATATATTGGATAAATTACTGGGTATTAAAGACCAGCGTACAGATAAACGCATCGATTTTATTGGTGGGATCCGTGGCCTGGAAGAACTGGAAAAAAGGGTAGACAGTGGAGAAATGGCTGCTGCATTCAGTTTATACCCGGTAACCATTGATCAGCTTTTTGATATTGCCGACAGTGGTAATGTAATGCCACCCAAAAGCACCTGGTTTGAACCTAAACTGAGGGATGGTTTGCTCACACATTTGATCTATGAATAATGAACTGCGCAGTTTTACAAAGCCTGCGGGTTGCTTCTTAGTATGAAAAATCTTTTTATTTGTTTACTGGCCGTTATGGGATTCTGTGATATACATGCACAGGAACAGACCGCCAAACTCTTACAGGAAACGGCCCGTACCCTGGTGCAAAAAGGTGATTACGATAATGCCGTAGTGATACTGGAACGGGCCAAAGAACAGGAACCGGATAATATTGAGATCCTGTGCGACCTATGCTTTGCCAATTTTCTGAAAAGAGATTTTGCCAAAGCCATTGAAGTGGGTAAGGAACTTACCGGTAAACCCAATGCAGACCAGCAATCATTCCAGGTGCTGGGACTTGCCTATAAAGCCATCGCTTCTTACACCGATTGTGGTAAACTGTACAGGACTGCTTTACGGAAATTTCCCAATAGTGGTGTGATCTATAATGAGTATGGCGAATTGTTTGCCATGCAGAATGAATTGGAAGAAGCCATACCACAATGGGAAAAAGGAATTGAACTCGATCCGGGTTACAGCAGCAATTATTATAATGCCACCATGTACTATGCTAAAAAAAGCAACTGGATCCGTGCCGCATTATATGGTGAATTATTCCTCAACCTCGAAAGTTATTCTACCCGCACCGAAGAGATCAAGGGAAAATTATTTGATGCATATAAAAACCTGATCGATGAAAAAGCGGTTCAACAACAGGCTGACATAAAAACCCATTCAGCTTTTGAAAAAACAGTGCTGGAGATCCTGGTGAAATTGAATGCCGATAACAAACAATCCGCGGGGATCGACAGGTTGATCAGCATCCGCACAAGACTGATCGTTGAATGGTTCCAGGGCAAACAGAAAATGTATCCCTTCCGTTTATTTGATCACCAGCAATATTTATTGAATCAGGGTTTGTTTGAAGCCTATCATTACTGGCTGTTCAGCACGGCAATAGGTGTTGATGCTGTACAGGCCTGGCAAAAAAACCATCCCAAAGAAACGGACGGCTACAAGGCCTTCCAGCAAAGCCGGGTATTTAAGATCCCGGCCGGTGAATATTATTTTGCGCACTAGTAATAGCCCTGACAAGAGTGAAAGCCGGCGCCAAAAGCACCGGCTTTTTTATTTGTGGTTATTTACCTAAATTGACTGTCCTAAACTCCCTCACAATGGAACCAACCAATGATGAACGTCTATGGCGTATAGCCCGCCGCAGGGCGAATTTTAAAAAAAGCCTGTTCAGCTATCTGGTGATCAACGCTTTTTTATGGGGTATCTGGTGGGTTACTGCCGGACGCCATTCGGGCCTGCACAGTTATCCCTGGCCCATTTGGGTGATGCTGGGATGGGGCGTGGGCCTCGGGTTCCAGTATTTTGATGCGTACAGTGGTAATAAGCAGGATCTGGCCATCGAAGAATTCAAAAAATTAAAGAAAGAAGAAGAACATAGCCATACTAAGTAGCAGTATTTTGTTTGAACGATTAACGATTGCATAATGACCATCAAGAGACTCTTTGATTGCTTAGATCATCAATTACAGCATTTCCCAAGGCCGGATATGCTGGCCGCAAAAGAACAAGGCCAATGGGTTACCTATAGCACACAGCAGGTGGCCGATACGGTAAACCGCTTAAGTGCGGGTCTGATGAAACTGGGCGTAAGCGGAAACGATATGACACCGGAGAGCAGCGATAAGATCGCCATCATCAGCAATAACCGGCCGGAATGGGTATTTACAGACCTGGCCACACAACAACTGGGTGCCATACTGGTGCCGGTATATCCTACCACCAATCCGCTTGAGCTTGAATTTATCCTGAACGACGCTGCTGTAAAATTCATTTTTGTAAGCAATGAGGAATTACTGGAGAAAATAAAACTGCTCCTGCCTAAAATCCCTTCCCTGAAGAATGTGTACACATTCGACAGGATTGCAGGCACGGCACACTGGACAGAAGTAACCGCTTTGGCAGATGAAGAAGCTTTAGAAAAAGTAGCCGCCATAAAACAGACCGTTCCTTCTTCACATCTGGCAACCATTATTTATACATCGGGAACCACCGGTACACCCAAGGGTGTAATGCTGAGCCATAAAAATATTTATTGTAATGTGCAGTTCTCTAAAGAGAGTTTTCCATTCAATGATGCACCCGGTACCAAGGTGTTAAGTTTTCTTCCCCTGAACCATATCTTCGAAAAAACCTGTACCTATATTTATCTGTACAGCGGGATCAGTATCTATTATGCAGAAAGCCTGGAAACCATTGGTGATAATCTGCGTGAGGTACAACCCAATGGATTTACTACAGTGCCCAGATTGCTTGAGAAAGTTTTTGAACGCATCATGGCAAAGGGCAATGAATTAACCGGGGCAAAAAGAAAATTATTTTACTGGGCAGTGGCACTCGCAGAAAAATATGATAACCGTAAAAGCGGGGGTGCCTGGTATAACCTGCAGCTGGCAATTGCGAATAAACTCATCTTTAGCAAATGGCGTGAGGCCTTGGGCGGTAATGTATCTTTTATCATTACTGGTGGTGCTGCATGCCAGGTAAAACTGCTGCGTATTTTTAATGCGGCGAAAGTGCCCGTGTATGAAGGTTATGGGCCAACTGAGAACAGTCCCGTGATCAGTGTGAACCGCCAGGAAAAAGGTGGCACCAAATT
>CBHRAM010000200.1:0-6673 GCA_966076165.1 uncultured Chitinophagaceae bacterium | reverse complement strand
CTGGCCTGAAATTCACTTCCCTGGAAATCACTCCATCATAATATTTTGTGTCGGCCAGCAGATTTAATAAAGAATGAGAGGCATCGCTGCTTAATTTATTATTGGCTGCCGATATGCACAGATATTCGAACATATATTCGAACCGTGCGTTCTGTACCCTTTCATAGGAACTTACCAATGGAGAAAACATTGTTTTGCCGGTTCCGGTAAGCCCATCGAGTATGACAATCTGTTTACACAAATGAATGGGTCTTGCAAATTCAATTCCTTTCATGATTCTTTCCTTTAATTGTCAGGGCTCCAGTTGGCTATATTCAGCCCGGAGGCAATGATCTTTTTACGTGCGTTGGGTAATCCGTCACCAATAAAATTAAAGAGATTAGCTGTTGCCACAGCGCTCACTTCGTTTATCTGTAAGCCCTCGATAAGATGTTTCTCATTACCGGCACCTCCGGCGATAATCAGGGGTTTATCTATTTTTTGCGAAACAGTTTGAATGGTTTCAAGATCATATCCAAAACCGGTGCCGTCTTTATCAATTGAATTCAGGTATATTTCACCAATATCCAGTAACGAAAGGTATTGCAGATATTCCTCAAGAGTCTTATCAATTTTGATAGTTGCATCTGCTATGTATACTTCGTTAATGCCATTTACCGTTTTATAATCTACAGAGGCGACCACACTTTGTGAACCGTAATTCCGGACAAGTTCCTTTATCAATTCCGGGTTTTGATACAGCGCTGTGTTCATGATGATCTTATCAGCTCCTTTTTTAAAGAGCAGTTCTGCATCATTCATTGTTCTGATTCCGCCACCGGCACAGATTGGTATAAAAACATCGTTCACAAGCAAACTGATCATGGAAGCAAAGTCGCTGATGGATTTGTTTCTCCTGGATGCATTCACCACAATCAATTCATCAAGTGAAAAGGCAATCTTCTGAAACCCGTAATTCTTCTCCAGCCATTGCAAGTCGCCCACTTTTTGTAATCGAAAGTTGCGGCTTTGGGTAAAGAAACCTTCATTATAAATAAGTGAAAAAATGATCCGTTTCCTGAGCATCAGAACTTTTCAATAAAATTTTTCAATAACTGTAAACCATTTTGCTGGCTGAGTTCAGGATGAAACTGAACACCGGCAATATTATTGACTTCAAAACCGGCAACAAACTCATCTCCGTACCTGCAGGTGCTCTGATTAATATCTGCATCACTGAGCATGCGGTAGCTGTGTGTAAAATAAAAATCAGGAGTGCCGGTAAATCCTTCAAACAATTTTGCGCGGGATGAAGG
This sequence comes from uncultured Chitinophagaceae bacterium, assembly GCA_966076165.1. Lineage (GTDB taxonomy): Bacteria > Bacteroidota > Bacteroidia > Chitinophagales > Chitinophagaceae > Sediminibacterium. The sequence continues at coordinate 5,378 of CBHRAM010000200.1, read as the reverse complement.
CTGTACCTGGTTAAACCCAACATGCGGCACTTTTAATTGTTGGGAATCAAACCTGGATATATCTCCATTTACAAAACCTAATCCGCGGTTATATCCATCTTCCGGGCTTGATACACCGAGTAGTTGCATTCCCAGGCAAATACCTAAAAGAGGTTTTTTTTCAATAACTGATAATCGATGCAATAGAGCATCCAGTTCTTTTTCTCTAATCCTTTGCATGGCTTTTGCAAAAGAACCTACACCTGGCAATATGATCTTATCTGAATTTTGCAAAATTTCCGGATCAGCGGATACGATCACATCAGACACCATGAGATACTTCAATGTACTAGCAATAGAATGCACATTCCCCATGCCATAATCTACGATCACGATCTTCATATAGTAAAATCTTCTCCCGGTGTAAACCGGGGTTGCCAGACCCCATCTATTTTTTCGAAAAGGGACTTATTGGCATATTTGTCCAATACTGCATCGAATTCCTGCTTTGTCATATCATAATAAGCAAGATAAGTATCGATGAGTTGTTCCGGGTAAGCGTTATCATACATTTTTACCAGGTTGAGTGCCTGGTCTCTTGTCATTGACCCTCTCCGGATTTCAATTCCGGCATCCTGGGTAGCCCTGCCAAAACCAAATTTCAGATACATCATGTATGCATGTAATGCATACAGAGCCTGATCATTCTGAGAAAAATTGGTAAACGTGTCAGCATTGCCCTCTTCTTTTTCTATTAACCCGCAATATTCTTTTGCCACAACATAATTCCGGTAAGAATCCCATGGTTCAAAATATGACCAATGCGTAAACGACAACCCGGTCTCTGATACTTCTTCATCTGTTGGAAACTGAAAGAAAGAAAGATCGGCATCTGTTATATCCTTGTCTTGTTTTATTCTGTCGAATACCTTCTGGTGTCCACCTTCCAGGTAAACACTCTTCATATAATTTATTCCGTATAAAGCTTTGTGCTTACTTTCTACAGAGCCGCCATACTCTACTTCACCGTCCTCTCCATAAAACAATAATGGGATCTTGAAGTTTGCAGCTGTTTTGATAACAGCTGTCATTATGGCTATTAACCAGCCATAATAAGGAAAGCCTTTTTCAATAAATCCATATTTATTCAACCTGTCCAATGCTTTCGAATTGGGCGAAATATGAATATGATCGTAGCCTGAACGGATAAAATTCAGAAGATTTTTATCTCCAATATCCAGCGATAAAGCCGGCCTCACCGTAACGGTAAGCGGATTCATACCATACTTGTGTTTCAGCATATAAGCAACGTATGACCCGTCTTTACCTCCACTGACCGGAACAATACAATCGAAGCTTCCGTTTTTAGATCGGTTCTTTTCCAGCAGTTCTTTTAATTCATGTTGCCTGGCCGACCAGTCCATGGTCTTTTTTTCTTCCATCCACTGGCAGGCATTGCACCATCCTCTGCTATCGAAGCTGATCCTTGGCCTTGTAGACATATTGAGACAATGCTTACACCAAAAAATGCTGGTACTCATTAATTATTCATTATACTGTTTAAATACTTGTCCATCCACCATCGATCATCAGGTTATGGCCTGTGATATAGGATGCTTCATCACTTAGTAAAAAGCTAACAGCCGGGGCTATATCTACAGATGTTCCCATACGCCGTAAGGGTACTTTTTGTTCGTACTGTTTCACAAAACGTTCAGCCTGCTGATCAAAAATCCCTCCTGGTGAAACACAGTTTACACGTATACCATCAGGACCGAAGTAGGATGCCATATATCTTGTAAAATTCACAATACCTCCTTTTATAGCTGCATAGGCCGCCGGCATGGTCATACCGGTTCCTGCATAAACACCAAAGTCAGGCCCTACTACACCATATATAGAGGCAAGATTTACAATACTGCCTTTTTTTTGTTTTTTCATTACTGCGGAAATCAACTGGCAACAGGTAAACACGCTATTCAGCTGCATGTCTACATTTTTCTTCCAGGACTGCTCTGTAATATTCTCAAATGCATTGCCCCAATCCGAAGTTCTCGGATAAGCACAATTGACCCATCCATCAATCGCTGCAAATTTTGAAAGCACCTGATCGATAGCCTGCTTGACAGACTGTTCATTGGTGATATCGCAGTTCACTATCTGTTTTTCAAGATCTGTGAGCACATTAATTTCCGCATTGATAGCGATAGCGCCTTCAGCACGCGCATGTGCTAATATAGCGCTGCCAATAAGGCCGCTGCCACCTGTGACGACAATCACTTTATTGTGTAGTTTACCCATGTAGTGCCAATTTTAAAACACTCACTCCCTCTGAGATACTATTCATAGGTTGTTTATGTTCTGTGACATGATTTATAAAATACCGCATTTGCTGTACATACGTTTGCGTAATGGTAAATGCCTCTTTATATAAACACTTTCCTGAAACAAGGCTTGTAATACTGTTGGACAAGAGATCCACACAAAATGTATCCTCAGCGGCAACTATTTCAATCTGTCGTTTCGCATCACGACGAAAATAGTTTACACCAATATTAGCGGTAAACTCAGGGTATAGCAATTGAAAATAAGCACTGTCAACTGCATCGATTCCGAGAGAAGAAACATTTCTTTTAACTGTTTTTACTTCTGCCGGCATTCCGAATAACCATGTGCAATAATCAAGTTCATGGATCAGGTCCAGATGAACACCCCCTCCCATACCTTCATTGGAGCTGTAACCCGTTCTGAAATTTTTACCCGGCCGCCAATCGGGTAAATAGGAGCCACAATAAATATTTACTTCATTGATCCGCATCGGGGTTGCCTGCAGATAGTCTTTCAAATATTGTATGGCCGGATGAAAGCGCATATTACAGGCTACATAACTGATAATGTGTTGCCTGTTCAACGTTTCTATGATACTGTCAGCACCTGTAATCTCATTAAATACCGGTTTCTCAATGAACAGAGGGCACCCAAAATTCAGGCATTGAAGAATCGCAGGAGCATGCAGAGAGGTAGGATTGGAAATAATAATAAAATCAGGAGTTGTATCCAATTCATCAGGTTTGTAGATATTCTTTACCCCTGAAATACTATCTCCTGTTCGTGATGACCGCAATGCATAGATACTTGCTTCGGGTTCTATTTCCCTAATAGCAGCAATATGTTTTCTTGCTACAGAGCCCAGACCTATAATCAGGATCGTCAAAATGTAAAACCGGTTTTATGGTGTATAAGCAGGTATTCCATGAATTCAAAATCAACAGGGTGATCAAGGTCAAAACAGATATGATCCATACTATACACCAGGGAATGATCATTAATGGTAGCCAGAGATGGATCGTCAAAATAAGCTCTTCGGTAAAAATAAAAAGAAGCGTTCATATCGTACACCATTGGTGCCGATTGACGTGTCAGGAATTCTCCTTTTTTGATCAACCCATAATACCCGTTCTCCTTTTTCTCTACCATATTAAAATAAGGATTCCGGTTAGCAGGGTTTACTGAAAAAAGGTTCATCGCTGCCGGGTCGTTTTGCAGGATAACCAAAGCTGATTCCAGGTCCTGCAAAGTCCGAAGCGGTGAAGTGATATCGAGATCCAGGATATACTCATATTTTTTCTGTTGCGCTTTCTCTTCAAATTTCACAAGGTCGGCAATTGTATCTTTTTTACCCGACTGGTCAGTGGCAAGATATGCCGGACGTGTATATGCCGATTGCAATCCGTATTTTGCTGCAACCTGTTTAATTTCATCATCATCCGTTGACAACCCAATATCTGCCTGGTATTTTATAGCAAAAGCTTTTGCACTCTCAATACTATACGCAATCAGCGGTTTGTTATTCAGTAACCTTATATTTTTTCCGGGAATTCCTTTTGAACCCCCACGGGCGCATATGGTTATCAGCAGATTCATTGGCCAATAGTTAGTTGCTTAAGAATAGATACAATTTGCTGTGCTGCATTACCCGATCCGTAAATATTTACACCGTTTATTTCTTTGGCCGGGTCAAAATCTTTTATTGCTTTTATAATAGCATCCTTTTGTATTGCGCAATTATGCATATTGGCTGTCTGGATACGCCCCTTCTGGCGTTCTCCCAGATTAATTACGTATTTGGGAAAGAACCCTGCTTCAATAAAGCCACTGGATGTATTTCCAAGCATCATGGTACAATGCTTCATACAACTCAGGTATACCAGCGCATCAAAAGATTCAACGCCGATCGCATTTTTATTTTCAGAAATAAACTGATTAAGCTTTTGTCTTAACATATTACCGGTTGTATCAACATTCGGCATGGTAAAAATAAATTGATACCCTTTGATCTCATGCAGTGCCGCAATAAGTTCCCCGGCATACCGCTCGTTCTTATGGTAATCTACTGTTTCGGGATGAAATGTGATAAGTATGGTTGGAATGGACAGATCAATCCCAAATCCCTGCTTAAACGCATCAATATCCAGCAATGACATGGCTTTCAGGTTATCGATACTTAAGGCTCCTACATTATATACATTTTTTGATGAGCCTTTTAATGCGATAACACGTTCTTTATATTCCTCGGCTGCTGTAAAATGATAAGTAGCCATTAATGAAATACTGTGCCTGAATACATCATCAATAGCCCCCAGTGTTGTTTCCCCACCATGTATATGTGCAATAGGAATGCCAAATGCCACACTGCTTGCACAGGCTGCAAACATTTCAAACCTGTCGCCAAGTGCAATAATCAGATCGAACGAGTTCGCCTCCCATACTTTACTGAAGTTAATCATCGTTTTGCCCATGGCATTCGTAATAGCCTGGGGTGTATCTCCTTCGGGCATAGCATCTATCCGTATGGATACTGTAAAACCATCTGCCATGATCCTTTTTACCGTTGCACCGTGATCCTCTGATAGATGGGCACCAAATGCTATGATGTGCAGCTCAAAAAAATCATCATCGTGCAGTGCTTTCAGCAAAGGAAGATAAATACCGTAGTCAGCACGGGAGCTGGTTAGTAATGCGATTTTCAATTAGTCAAGATCGTTTAGCGTTAATTTATATTCAAAAGGAAGATCCGTTCTGATCTTTTTTCCGATCACTTCATTAATTTTCATCGGAGAGATCCCGTCTCCCGGCCTTTTCATTTCCAGGTCGTCAAATGAAAGCCGGTGACCCGCAGGAAGTTGTTTTTTCAGATGAATACTTTTGCGTGCAATCATTTTGTTTTTATTCTCTGAAGCAGTCGTTCTTTTTTGTCCATCCCCTGAAATAGCCAGTGATATATTCCTGATCGCTTTTACCATCTCTTTTAATTCATCGGGTTCAAGCGAGGACAGATGATCGGGGCCAGGCATATTCCTATCGAGTGTAATATGTTTTTCAATGACCATTGCCCCTAA
>CBHRAM010000199.1:0-6676 GCA_966076165.1 uncultured Chitinophagaceae bacterium | reverse complement strand
AAAACAGGAATTCCGGAAAAGTAAATATGCGGATCTGTTTTCTGTATGTTGTTATTGTCTTGTTTTTCTGTTCGGATGTTGCTGCACAAAAGAAAGAGGAAGTGTTTAGGGTACTCGCGTTTTATACGGCCCAACAGGATCCGGCACATATCAGTTTTGTACACGAAGCGAATAATTGGTTCCGGGACCGGGGCGCAGAAAATAATTTTATCTATGATTCTACGAATGACTGGACAAGGCTAAATAAAGAGAGCCTCAGAAAATACAAGGTGATTTTATTTTTAGATACAAGGCCAGAGCGGCCAGAACAAAGAGCGGCGTTTCAACAATACATGGAAAAAGGCGGAGGGTGGATGGGCTTTCATTTTGCAGCTTTTGCGTTAACGCCTTCTGCTTTCAATGAGGACTGGGATTGGTACCACAACCATTTTCTTGGCTCGGGCCAATATGTAAGCAATACCTGGCGGCCAACACCGGCAAAGCTTCGGGTAGAACAGACCCATCCGTCTACAAAAGGATTGCCCGATGTATTTGTCTCCTCCCCCAATGAATGGTATAAATGGGAAAAAGACATGCGAAAAAATCCCGAGATCAATATTTTACTTTCCATTGATGTGGGCAGTTTTCCGTTGGGAACGGGCCCTAAACCCCATGAGATCTGGCATAACGGCTATTATCCGGTAGCATGGACAAACAAAAGATATCGTATGGTGTATATAAATATGGGCCACAACGATATAGATTATGAACATGGAACCGGCCAGACACTGTCTCAAACATTTGAAAGCAAAGAACAGGCGCAGTTTATTTTAAACGCATTACTTTGGTTGGGCAAACACAAACAATAAAACCATAAGCCATGAAAGAGTTTATGCTGTACATCCGTAATATCGGAAACCAGAAGGCAACCCTTGGCGAAGAAGCGCACCGGGCATTTCTGAAAGAGTGTGAAGCGTATATTCTGGAGTTGAAAAAAGAAAACCGCCTCATCAGTGCACAACCCCTGGTGCGCGAAGGAGTGATTATTTCCGGCAAAGAAGGAAACTGGTCAGAAGAGCTGCTGGACCCGTCAAAACGGATCCAGGTTGGTTATTATCATATCCTGGCAAACAACCTGGGAGAAGCCGTAAACATTGCAAAAGCCAATCCCGAATTTGCGTATAGCCAAACCGCACAGATAGAAGTGCGACCGGTTAAAATGAAAGAAGAAAGCACCGGTTATGTGTACCCGGTAAAAGCATAGAAAGATCTGTAATTTTGCAGTATGTCGATCCGCGAAAGGTTTAAGCTGGTTTTTGAAAAAGAACTGCTTGATGAAATAGAGAAAAAAGGTGTGCCGGTTTCTGTAAAAGCCGGTGATACCATTATGGAAATTGGCCAGACAGTACGTACGATGCCCATTATTCTTTCCGGATCGATCAGGGTTTCCAGAACGGATGAAGACGGAAAAGAGATCCTGCTCTATTATGTAAACCCCAATGAAAGCTGTGCGATGACCTTTACCTGCTGTATGCAGCAACATGCCAGCGAAATAAAAGCGGTGGCCGAAGAAGATGTGGAAATGCTGGCGATACCGGTAAGTTCAATGGATGAGTGGATGGCCAAATACCCAAGCTGGAAAAGTTTTGTGATGCGCACCGTACAAAACCGCTTTCACGAACTGCTGAAAACGATCGACCAGATCGCCTTTCAGAAACTGGATGAACGATTGATCAATTATTTAAAAGAAAAAGCAAAGACCACCGGTTCTTCGCTGTTGAATATCTCACACGAACAGATCGCCAAAGAATTGGCCAGCTCCCGGGAAGTGATCTCCCGGCTGCTGAAAAAGCTGGAAATGGATAAAAAACTGCTTCTGTACCGAAATCAGATCAAACTACTCCGCGAAATGTGACTTATGTCACATTTTTCGCCAATTGCCCTGTTTAGCTTTGTGTTCTAATCAAAGTCAAAACAATGAAAAAGAACATGGGCAACACCGACCGGACCCTCCGCATCCTGATAGCGGCCGTCTTTGCAGCACTCTATTTCAGCAAAACCGTTGAAGGAACCATGGGCATCGTATTGCTGGTTCTGGGAATTGTATTTGTGCTGACCAGTTTTATCAGCTTCTGTCCACTTTATCTGCCCTTCGGCATCAATACCTGTAAAAACAAGGAGAAATAATTATGACACATGAAATAGAAGCCCAATGGATGGGCAAGATGCAATTCAATGCATTGGTAAACGGACATACGATCGTAATGGATGCGCCCGAAAGGGTGGGTGGTGAAGACCACGGCCCGATCCCCAAACCCTTTGTATTATCAGCGTTATCCGGATGTACAGGAATGGATGTGATCGCCATGTTGCGTAAATCAGACAAACAGGTAACGGATTTTACGATTAAAGTGAGCGGAGAGATCAGCAAGGTTCCCCCGATCGAATATATCGCCATACACCTGGTATATGAGTTTGAAGGAGATGAAGAAAACAAAGCAGCCGCATTACAGGCCGTGACCGACTCACAGGAAAAATACTGTGGTGTAAGCCACATGCTGAAAAAGATCATGCCGGTAACCTGGGAAGTAACGTATAACGGTAAAACTATCTTTACGAATAAACCGCTGGTGGCGGCCTCATTAAATTAAGACGAATATGTTTGATGCGATCAGATCCTTGTTTGGAAAAAAGAGCCAAGAAAACTATGCAGAGCTGATGGGTAGAGGGGCGCAGATCATTGATGTAAGAACTCCGGGAGAATACCAGAACGGACATATACATGGTTCGATCAATATCCCCTTGGACACGCTGCAAAAAAACCTGTCTAAAATAAAAAAAGACAGGCCCGTGATCACCTGTTGTGCCAGTGGTATGCGGAGCCTTTCGGCAAAAAGCATATTAGCGGCCAATGGTTTTACCGAAGCATACAATGGAGGCGGATGGGCCAGCCTCCAACAAAAACTAAATAAGTAATGAAGGAACGGGTCTTATATAACTGGCATAGCGTTAGGGTTGTATACCTGGTGATCGGTTTGCTGATCACTATCTATGCAGTAGTAACAAAAGAGTGGACGGGATTCTTACCCGGCGCGTATTTTATGTCAATGGCGGTTTTTCATTTCGGTTGCGCGACTGGCGGATGCTATGTGGCGCCGATCAAAAAGGCAGAAAAGAAAACAGGATCACCCGAGCCGGTGTTTGAAGAAATTAAATAACGAATTGCAGGAGGATCCTATAAAAGCAGAGAAACGCAAAGGAAACCCGGAGCAAAAAATCAATCAGATAATACAAATACAAGATCATGTCAACCTTTTCAGAGATCATCAATGGTGAAAAACCGGTGCTGGTGGATTTCTACGCAGAATGGTGCGGACCCTGCAAAGTGATGAAGCCCATCCTGAAAGAATTAAAAAACAAGATCGGCGATAACGCAACGATCCTACAGGTAGATGTTGATAAAAGTCCGCAAACAGCCGGCTTCTACCAGATACAGGGTGTTCCCACTTTGATCCTGTTTAAGAAAGGTAAACCGGTTTGGCGACAAAGCGGCGTAGTTTCTGCGGGAGAGCTGGAGAAAATCCTTTCCGCCAATAACTGATCCTTTATTCTTTTATAAAGGAAGCACCTGTTACCGGAAGGTCCGTTCTTTCCAGCCTGCGGCGCAGGTTTTTAAACGTTGCCACCATTCCCGTTGATGAAAAACTGTTGATCAGCAACGCGGGCAGGTCTCCCCCCGGATCTGCGTGTAATTCATACAATACATTTATCCGTCCCTTATCAATAGGTGTGATGGTCCATTTTCCAACCGAGTTGTCGATGCGTACCAGGCCTTTTTTAACAGGCTCCCATCCGCTGACATTGCTTGCGTTAATGGTTACTGTTTTGGAACGGGGATCCTGGCTCAGGGTTACATGCGAAACAAAATCACGGTTAGTGGTTGGCCAGGGAAACTTAACTTCTCCATAGTAATAGAGTTCGGTTGGCGACACCTGTTTTAGTAAGCGGGTATTTTTGCTGTTATAGATCCAGTCGTCATAAGCACTCACATCTGTAATAATGGAAACGATCCGCGAAAGAGATGTGGAAAAATCAGCTTCTATCTTAATGGAATTGATTTTAGAATCCACGGTCTTGCGCGAATAGGTTTTGATCCCGTCTTTATCAGACTTCAGTTTCCAATCCTCCTGCGCAAAACAGGAAACAGCGGCCAACACCAATAAACAAAACGAAAAAACACTCTTTTTCATAAACGCCCCTGGCTGGTTTTACAGAATCACAATATAATCTTACGAAAAGCCGGCAAGAATCCTTCCACAAAAAAGGATCCGGCCCGGAATACCGGGATTGGCGGAAAAAAGGGTTAAAAAAACCGCCAGATCAGGTATAAATACGCTTTCCGGTTAACCGGGTCCCCCATATTTTTACCCACAAGAACACAATATCGGCCAAACTAAAACCGTTAGCTAAAAAAATACTAAAAAAATTAGTGTGTATAATTAAAAACCACTACTTTTATGTCTCCATTAAATTTGACCATTAAATATTAACACAATGAGCAATGCAGAAAAACTGAAGGCGTTAAAGCTGACGATCGACAAGATCGATAAGGACTACGGAAAGGGCAGTGTGATGATGATGAATGAAAAAGGCGAGGATGCCATGGAGGTGATCTCTACGGGCTCTATCGGCCTTGATGTGGCGCTCGGCGTGGGCGGTTTGCCAAAGGGAAGAATTGTTGAGATATACGGGCCGGAATCATCCGGTAAAACAACGCTTGCAATACATGTGATTGCAGAGGCACAGAAAAAAGGAGGCATGTGTGCGATCATTGATGCGGAGCATGCGTTTGACAGTTCTTATGCCAAAAACTTAGGCGTAGATGTTGATAATCTTCTGATCTCTCAACCCGACTATGGTGAGCAGGCATTGGAGATTGCCGACAGGCTGATCTTATCCGGAGCACTGGATGTTGTGGTGATCGATTCTGTTGCCGCACTGGTTCCGAAAAGCGAACTGGAAGGCGAAATGGGCGACAGCAAAATGGGACTGCACGCAAGATTGATGAGCCAGGCGTTGCGTAAGCTGACGGCTACTATTAATAAAACCAACACCGTTTGCATATTCATTAACCAGTTGCGCGAAAAGATCGGTGTGATGTTCGGAAACCCGGAAACCACCACCGGTGGTAATGCACTGAAATTCTATGCATCTGTTCGTCTGGATATCCGCCGGATGACGCAGATCAAAGATGGTGACGCTGCTGTGGGTAACCACGTAAAAGTGAAAGTGGTAAAAAACAAAGTGGCTCCGCCATTCCGCGCAGCAGAATTTGATATCATTTTCGGAGAAGGGATCAGCAAACTGGGTGAGATCATTGATATGGGCGTGGAACTGGGGATTGTTCAGAAAAGCGGCAGCTGGTTCAGCTACGAGAGCAATAAACTGGGCCAGGGAAGGGATTCTGTAAAGAGCCTCCTGCGCGATAATCCGGAATTGGCCAACGAGATCGAAGCCAAGATCCGCGCAAAAGTAAGCGAGGTAAAAGCCGCAGCCGAAGCATAAATAAGGTTTTTGAGATGGGTTAGTATACAAGGCCGCTCTGTTATACAGGGCGGCTTTTTTTGATTAAAAACAAGTCCAGTTTGCCCCCGAATTAGCTTTCTGCTATTTATGAATAGTGTAACAGTGATATAATCTCCTGAAAAGGGAAAACCAAGAACAATCTTATCTGTGCCGGTCGGCCATCATTGCTTACATTAGAACATAAATTTTCGGCATTGTTCTATTCCCTGGTTAAAATAATGGTGAGGTTGGCGCTGAAGATTTTCTGCAGGGATCTGGTTGTGATCCACCCGGAGGTACTGCAAGCAAAAGGCCCCTTGCTGCTGGTGGCCAACCACCCCAACTCCTTTTTAGACGCGATCGTGATCGGGGCACAATTCAGGGAAACGGTCCATTTTCTGGCCAGGGGCGATGCTTTTCATAAACCCTGGCACGCTAAGCTGCTCAGGATGCTGAACATGATTCCTGTTTACCGGCTGAGCGAAGGACGGGAAAACCTGTTTTTAAATGAAGCAGCTTTTGCCCGAAGCAAAGAAGTGTTGTCACAAAAAGGGATCGTACTCATTTTTATTGAAGGGATCTGTGTACATAAACACGCATTGCAACCTTTTAAAAAAGGGGCAGCACGAATCGCCATGGATAGTAAAGACCTTAACGGGTTTGGCATAATACCCCTCGGGATTGCCTATGATTCGTTTGAACATTTTGGAAAAAAGATCCATATTGACATAGGCGAAGCAACACCCGTAAAAAAAATATTACCCTACGAAGACCCCGCACAAAACTTCCGTCATTTTAATACTGTGTTGTATGGAGAGATAGAAAAAAGAATCCGGATACCGAAGGAGGATCTGGTATCAAAACAACATGTGTTTTTATTTCTTCCTTCAATACCGGGATGGATCTTGCATGCTCCCGTCTATTATTTTATAAAGAACATTATCCGCAGAAAAACAAGCGGAACGGTTTTTTATGATTCGGTTTTATTTGGTGTATTGCTGCTCACCTACCCGGTTTATCTGTTACTACTGGCCTTGCTGTTAAACGCCGTTGGACTGTCGCCCCTGCTTGTTTTTGTCTTAATTTTATTACACCCGCTAAGCGCCTGGGTCTCAGTACAGATGCAGAAATA
>CBHRAM010000198.1:0-6687 GCA_966076165.1 uncultured Chitinophagaceae bacterium | reverse complement strand
CGGGATTGTTTTTAACAGAAGATGAGAAAAATATAACGTCTTTCGGAATCAACAAACCACCCGTGGCGGCAGGAAAAGGTTCTGGCGGAAGAATGGTAGATATCAAACCGGGAGATGCGCATGCATCCATTCTCTGGTATCGTATGCAGACAACAGACCCCGGAGAACGCATGCCGGAACTGGGCAGGAACCTGGTTCACAAAGAAGGCTTAGCTTTAATAAAAGAGTGGATCGATCAAATGAAATAACAAAAAACCGCGCCTTTGCGCCTCTGCGTGCAAACTCTTTCCGCAAAGGCATAGTAAAAAATAACAATCGCTTAGCTATAAAAAAAACAACACATGAAAAAAATCAAATTACTGCTTCTTCTATCCCTCATCACCACCGGGATCTTTGCCCAAACCAATGGCTGGAAAAATTTATTCGATGGTAAATCATTGAAAGGATGGCACCAGTTAAACGGGCAGGCAAAATACGAAGTAGTGAATGGAACCATCATTGGAACCACGGTTTCCAATACACCCAATTCATTCTTAGCCACCGATCAGGAATATGGCGATTTTATCCTGGAACTGGAATTGAAAGTAGGGGATATGAATTCAGGGATCCAGATCAGAAGTGAATCCACTCCTGATTATGATAATGGCCGTGTACATGGTTACCAGGTGGAGATCGATCCATCCGATCGTGCATGGTCAGGCGGTATCTATGATGAAGCCCGCAGAGGCTGGATGTACCAGACAGAAATGAACCCCGCTGCAAAAAAAGCATTTAAAAAAGATGGTTGGAACAAATACCGTATTGAAGCGATCGGTTCAGTGATCCGTACCTGGGTAAATGATATTCCGGTTACGTATATGGTAGATGATATGACATTGAAGGGCTTTATCGCACTTCAGGTACATGCGGTAAAAGAAAGACCGGGTGGTGCCAGTATTCAATGGAAGAATATCCGTATCCAGACCGGTGCTGCTATGAAGCCACGTCCATTGGATCCTTCTACACCCGTAGCAAATTATACGGTGAACAATCTTTCTCCGCAGGAAAAAGCGCAGGGCTTTAAAATGATCTTCAACGGTAAAGACCTTACGGGATGGAGATCTGCAGGTAAACAAACGCCTCCTGAAAAAGGCTGGCAGGTTGAGAGCGATGGTTCACTGCATGTGTTAGATAGTGCGCATTCCGGAAGGCCCGGCGATATTGTAACCGTAGATCAATACAAAGCTTTTGAACTGAACTTCGATTTTAAACTCACACCCGGTGCCAATTCAGGTGTAAAATATTTTGTAACCGAAACACCCGGTGGCAGGGCAGGCTTAGGTCTGGAATTTCAGGTATTGGATGATGCTTTGCACCCCGATGCCAAAGCAGGTGTGGAAGGTGACCGTACCATAGGTAGTTTATACGATATGATCCCTTCTACCAAAGTAGAAGCCCGTTTTCAGAAAAAGATCGGCGAATGGAACCAGGGAAAAATTGTTGTCTACCCAAACAATCATGTAGAACACTGGCTCAATGGTTTTAAAGTAGTGGAGTATGAGCGTGGTGGTAATATTTATAAAGTGCTGGTTGCCCATAGCAAATATGCAAAAAGTAAAGGCTTTGGATTAGGAGAAAAAGGGCCGATATTGTTACAGGAACATGGCGACAATGTATTCTACAGAAATATCAAGATCCGGGAATTGAAATAACTCCGTTTCATAAATCATTATATGCAATCGTATAGAAGAGTTTCTTGGCAGATTGGTTGTAAGGTCGGCGGGCGCAAGCTCGCTGGCCTTTTTGTTTCAACTGAATTAAAGGGCAATGAAAAGAATTAGTGTTTTTATTTTTTCAATAATGGGGTTTTATGCGAATGCTCAGCATTTGTCGGCACCCCTCCGCCTGCGTACAGATCTGATCCGTAATGCAGAACAGGTATACCAAAATGGGATGCCGGTAAAAGGATCACTGGCCAATGCTGCACTGAAAAAAGAAGTCTATCAGTTTGCAAAGATCTACTCACAACAACCCGTATTTAACTGGGAGGTCGACGCGTCTGTTAAAAAAATAACAGCCTGCCAGCTATTGGTTGCATCTTCTGCACAGATACTGGCATCCGACAAAGCCGATTTTTGGGATTCAAAAAAGATCAGCACGCAAAAAAGCAGGTTGGTATATAGCGGGAAAATATTGGTGCCTGGTAAAACCTATTATTGGAAAGTAAAGGTATGGGATGATAAAAATACTCCTACAACCTATTCCACGGCGGGTTCTTTTTATCTGGCTGAAACAGATACAGCGGATAAATTTTCACATCACCCTTTAACAGCCGAGATACAGCAACCGGTATCCATCAGTAAAAAAGAGAACGGCAGCTATTTTATCGATTTCGGCAAAGATGGTTTTTCGCAGGTCCTGTTACATCTTACCAGTAATATATCCGATTCGATCTGGATTGAAGCGGCAGAAGCATTGGAAAGTCCGGGCAATATTCAACGCCTCCCTGGGAATATCCGGTATATAAAACGCGGCCTGTATGTTCAGAAAGGAACACACGATTACAAAATAGAGTGGCCCGCCGATGCAAAACGAAATGCCCGTAATCCGGTTTTAATGCCGGCTTATATGAGAGAGGTGTTCCCTTTCCGATATCTCGTAATATCTAATTTCTCCGGAGAACTCAATAAAAGATCTGTGGAGAGAAAAATGGTATTTTACCCGTTTGATAATTCCGCTGCTTCTTTTCATTCAAGCGACTCGGTGCTGAACAAAGTGTGGGAACTATGTAAATACTCCATTAAAGCCACCAGCTTCAGCGGCTACTATGTTGATGGCGACCGTGAACGCTTGCCGTATGAAGCGGATGCGCTGATCAACCAATTATCCCATTACTCAGTAGATGCGGAATATAGTATCGCCAGAAGATCGATGGATTATGTGATCTATCATCCTACCTGGCCCACTGAATGGAGTTTGCAGAATGTATTGCTTGCCTGGAACGATTATCTCTATACCGGTGATGATGCATTCCTCAGACAATATTATACTGAGTTACAGAAAAAGATTTTGATGCCCCTGGCCGGCCCAACCGGACTCATCAGTACAAGAGCCAAAAAACAGGAAGATGATTTTCTGGAATCCATTCATATGGTCAAGGACTTCGATGGAAAACATGGATTAAAAGATAATGTAGACTGGCCGCAGAAAGGAACGTATATCGGTAATGAGAAAGAATATGGTGGCGAAACCGATGGATTTGTCTACACCGATTATAACTCAGTGATCAATGCCTTCTATTACCGCACATTGATACTAATGAATCAGATCGCAGAAACACTGGGTAAGAAAGAAGATGCCGCATTCTACCTGGCAAAATCCAAAGAGTTATATCAATCTTATCAAACAATGTTCAGAGATACTAAGACAGGGTTGATAAAGGACGGTGATACAACTAATCATAGCTCACTCCATGCTAATTTCTTTGCTTTGGCTTTTGGATTGATACCAAAGGAAAATATTCCTGGCGTTATTAAATTCATCAAAACACGCAAAATGGCCTGTAGTGTATATGGCTCGCAGTTTTTGCTGGATGCCTTGTATGATGCAGGAGAAGAACAGTATGCACTGGAACTGATGACAGCTACCACACAAAGAAGCTGGTACAATATGATCCGGGTAGGTTCCACTATTACCATGGAAGCCTGGGATAAATTGTACAAACCCAATCTCGATTGGAACCACGCATGGGGTTCTGCACCCGCTAATATTATCGTACGAAAACTGATGGGTGTTGAACCGACTTCCCCCGGTAGTGAAAGGATCCGGATCAAGCCGCAACTGGGTGATCTTCGTTTTGCTGATCTTACCACTACTACGTTAAAAGGTCTGGTGAGGGTTTCCTGTAAAAGATCAAATACAGAAAACAGCATGACCGTTTCTGTGCCCGGTGCTACTGTAGCCGAAGTATGGTTGGCCCATGATCCGCAAAAAAAGAAATTAATTGTTGATGGACAAGCCGTAAGCATGAAACCACAAAATGGTTTTTATATTTTTCCAACAGTGGGTGCGGGCACACATACTTTTAAACTGCAATAGTTGATCATGATCAAAAATATCTGTTTCCTTATCTGCTTATCTGCTTCAATCTCTCTCTGCGCCCAATCTTCCTTTCAACCGGAAGAATGGGTGAATCCGCTGATGGGAACAGACTCTAAATACAGTTTCTCCAATGGCAATACCTATCCGGCTATTACAATGCCTTGGGGAATGAATTGCTGGTCGCCACAAACCGGCACCAATGGGTATGGCTGGCAATATGTATATACGGCCGATAAGATCCGTGGCTTTAAACAAACACACCAACCCTCACCCTGGATGGGCGACTACGGGCAGTTCTCCATCATGCCCATGACCGGGCACATGGTGGTTAATGAAGAAAAACGTGGCAGCTGGTTTACACACAAAGCAGAAATTGCGAAACCCTATTATTACAATGTGTATTTGTCGGACTATGATGTGCTCACTGAGATCACACCAACTGAACGGGCTGCTGTGTTTCAATTTACATTTCCGAAATCGGATAGCTCTTTTATTTTGATTGATGCATTCGACCGTGGTTCTTATATCAAGATCATCCCGGAAGAAAATAAGATCATCGGCTACACAACCCGAAACAGGGGAGGCGTACCGGCTAATTTCAAGAACTACTTTATCATTCAGTTTGATAAAGCCTTTGATCTTACCAATACAGTCGACGATAGTATTGTTCATGCCTCTCAAAACGAGATCAAAACCCTGCATGCACAGGCTGTGGTTGGTTTTAAAACAACAAAAGGGGAACAGGTGCATCTCCGCGTAGCCTCTTCCTTTATTTCCTTCGAACAGGCCGAACTCAATTTGCAGAGAGAAGTTGGCAAACAATCCTTCACACAGATCAAAGAGAACGCCAGAGAAGCCTGGCATAAGGAACTGTCGAAAGTAAAAGTAGAAGGAGGCACACCGGAACAAATGAAAACATTCTATTCCTGCTTATACAGAATGCTTCAGTTTCCCAGAAAATTCTATGAGTTTGATGCGAATAATAAAATGATCCATTACAGCCCGTACGGTGATGGTAAAATAGCCGATGGATATTTATTTACCGATACCGGTTTCTGGGATACTTTCCGTTCACTGTTCCCCTTCCTCACCTTACTGTATCCTGAAATGGAAAGCCAGATGATACAAGGCCTGGCCAATACGTACAAGGAAAGTGGCTGGTTACCCGAGTGGGCAAGTCCGGGTCACCGCGCTACCATGGTTGGCAGTAATTCTGCTTCAGTGGTAGTAGATGCTTTTATGAAAGGCATACGCAATTTTGATACCACTGTCTTGTATGAAGCCCTGATGAAGAATACTGAAAACATGGGCCCGATCAGAACATTGGGAAGAGAAGGGGTGAAAGAATACAATGAACTTGGTTATGTACCTGCTGATAAATATGGGGGTAGCGCTGCCAAAACGCTGGAATATGCGTATGCAGATTTCTGTTTGTATAAGATCAATATGGCATTGCATAAGCCCAAAGAAGTGATCGAAAAATTTGCGGCAAGATTACAGAACTATAAAAATCTGTACGATCCCGAACATAAACTGATGCGTGGAAAGAACCTGGATGGCAGCTTCGATCCTAAATTCAATCCATTGCGTTGGGGAGGAGAATTTGTAGAAGGCAATGCCTGGCATTACAGCTGGAGCGTGTTCCAGGATTTTAAAGGATTGTCTAAACTGATGGGTGGTGATCAACAGATGGAAAAGATGCTCGATAGTGTGTACAACCAACCCCCTGTTTTTGATGGTTCTGCTTACAAAGGTGGAGTGATTCATGAAATGACCGAAATGCAGGTCATGAATATGGGCCAGTATGCCCACGGCAACCAACCCATCCAGCACATGATCTATATCTACAATTATTGCGGCACCCCCTGGAAGGCCCAATACCATGTAAGAGATGCCATGAACAAATTATACCGCTCCACACCCGATGGATATTGCGGCGACGAAGACAATGGCCAGACCAGTGCCTGGTATGTATTTAGCGCTTTGGGATTTTATTCTGTTTGCCCAGGTACCAATCAATACGTGATCGGTTCTCCCTTATTTAAAAAAGTAACGCTACAGTTAGAGAACGGAAAGCAGTTTGTGATCAATGCACCGGAGAATAATGAGAAGAATGTATACATCCAATCAGCAACGCTTCGGGGTGTGAAGTATGGTAAGAATTTTATCGAACACGCAGATATACTAAAAGGTGGGATCTTAAACTTTACTATGGGCGATAAACCCAATACCCAAAGAGGCATCGCAAAATCCGCCCGCCCCTATTCTTTCAGCGATTAAATAACTGAAAACAAAAACCGCGCCTTTGCGCCTCTGCGTGCATATTTTACCGCAAAGGCGCGGTTAGAGTAGTAATGACTGATTGATCAGGGTCTTTATTTATACAATGAGATAAACAAAAACTTAAACACTTCGTAAGGTTGTTTCCAACTCGTGGGGCATACTCCCTTTTTTTTATTATTTTAGTAAAAATCCATATAGGAGTATCCCAAAAAACTATTCATTAAATGATCTTAAAGAATATTTTGCAATTGTATTTAAAAAGGATACAGCTATTCTTAACGGTTACTTTGTTATTACTCAGCACAATCTGTTGCGCGCAAAAAA
>CBHRAM010000197.1:0-6696 GCA_966076165.1 uncultured Chitinophagaceae bacterium | reverse complement strand
TGGAAAAAATCTGCCCAACCTGTTTTTAAAGCTTCGCCCGAGAACAAAGTATTTGCACCGGGACATAATTCATTCTTCAAATCACCCAATGGAAAAGAGGATTGGATCCTCTATCATGCCAATAGCCAACCCGGACAGGGCTGTGGCGGTTTCCGTTCACCGAGAGCACAGAAGTTTACGTGGAATAAGAATGGAGAGCCTGTGTTTGGGGTGCCGGTGGCTGGTGATGCTGTGTTAACGGTTCCGGGGAAAGACTAGATCGTCATTGCGAGGAGGAACGACGAAGCAAACTGTGGGTCGATGTTAGGCGGGATGGCTATTTGAGAGAGACTCCGAGATAGCCATCACTCAAAGAGTACGATCCACAGTTTGCTTCGTTCCTCGCAATGACGAACCCGTTACTTAAAATCAAATTCACTTAACAATATCGCTCTCGGATCTAACACGATTGAGCTTGGTTTAGTAGCGGAAGGTATCTTGAACTCCGCCTGTAACGTATTCATCGTAAACTTCTGATATTCTGCAGAAGCCCTGTCTGGCTGGTAAATGGCCATCTCAATAGGGAAATCGAAGGGTTTGCCGGATGATTGGGTTTGTTGCAGTTTAACAGTGATCTGTTTTGCATCGGCATCATAGGTCCAGCTGCCGGAAAGTTTGAGATTGTCGGGGCGGGTGAGGTATTGGGTGAAAAAGGCTTTGAGGTTTTGACCGGACGCTTTTTCCATTTCGGCAATGAAGTTTGCTGTAGTGGTATTGGCGTTGAAATACTTTTTATAATAGGCCTGTATCCCTTTTTTGAAATTATCCTTCCCTATTTTTTCGCGTAGCATGTGTAAGGTCCAGGCACCTTTCTGGTAAGTGAGGCCGCTGGTTACAAGGCCGGCTTCTGCGGAGCGGTTGGCTACAATAGACCAGGTGGAATCTTTTTTACTTAGGTCGTACACGGTTTTGCGGGCTGCCTTGATGCCGGTTTGAAATTCTTCCTGTCCGTATGCATTCTCAATAAACAATAAAGTAAAGAATGTGGCAAAACCTTCCGATAGCCAGGCATCATCCCAGGTGGTTTCGGTTACGGCATTGCCAAACCATTGGTGGGCGATCTCGTGTATCACCACATTGCGTAAGCGAACGGATTGTGTGCCGGTAACGAGTTTCTCATCATAAAAAATAGCAGAAGAAGTTTCCATACCACCGCCTACACTCTGGCATTCTATATTGGCCAGTTTCTCATACGCATAGGGCCCCACATAATCTGTATAGAATTGCAATACCTGTTTGGTAGGCGAGGCAAAATCGCGGAAGCCGGCTGTGCTGTCTTTGGGGTATACCCAGGTTTGTATGGATTTTCCTTTAAAACTATCTACCTGCTGCACCGCAAAATCTGCTATACCCAATACAAATAACCAGCAGGATACGGGAATGGATTGTTTCCAGTGTGTGCGTTTGGTATCTTTTGAAATCAGTTTTTCTTCGAGCAGCAGTCCGTTAGAAATGACTTTATAATGAGCGGGTGCGGTTACAATAAATTCGCTGGTGGCTTTATCATAAGGGTGATCAACTGTGGGTAACCAATGCCTTGCATTATTGGGCCAGTTCTCGCACATAAAACTGCGGTCGCCAAATTTGGTGGGCTGTATTTTCATGCCACCTGCAGGCGTGCCCTTGTATTGGATCTCTATAGTAATGGTTTGATTGATGGTGGGTGTTTTAGCCAATTGAATCAACAATTCGTCATTCTTGTGAGTGAAGGAAAGCGGTTGGTTTTTATAAGTAACGGATTGCACACTCATTCCCTTTCCCTTCCATTTTTCGGATTGATTGATCAGATCGAGGCGGATCTGTTTTACATCATTCTTTTTGAATTGCATGGTAATGGATGCTTTGCCGAGCATTTCATCATTGTTATCAGAGAAACCCAGATTGAATGCGTAGTGGAGGATATCGATGGAATAGTTGCGTGGGTAACTGTCTGCGAAACTGTTTGTATAGCTTAGGATGATGATGGCGAACAGGGTGAGGGTACGTTTCATAAGTAGTGTAGATGATGGATGTAACAAGTTACTTAATTTATTGAGATACCAAGAATGCTATGTGTTGTTGGTGAGAACACCAACAACGGCAGAATACCAACAAGTGCGGAAATGCAGCCATCAGTCTGCGATTTATATCTACTGCTTTGCTCACGACAACGTTCTAGTAAAAGTTTTCTCAAATCCGGCTCATTCTTCGTATTTTATTCCTTCAAATAAATACTCCCGATTGCATGAGAAAACAGCTGCCCCGCCGTGAGTTTATTCGCTATGCCACAACTGCTGCAACAGGTTTGGGTTTGATCGCCCCTTTTTCTAATGTATTCGCCAGTCCGATTACTGATCCCATAAAGCGCATTGGTATCATCGGGCTCGATACTTCGCATAGTGTGGCTTTTGCCAAGGCGCTGAATGGCCCGAACCCCTCACCCAATTATACGGGTTTTACGATCAGTGCCGCCTATCCGCGTGGCAGTGCAGATATTGAATCTTCCGTAAAACGATTAGCGGGATATACGGAAGAAGTAAAAAAACTGGGTATCGATATTGTGGGTTCTGTTGATGAATTATTGAACAGGTGTGATTTTATTTTACTTGAAACCAATGATGGCCGTCCACACCTGGAGCAGGCTTTGCAGGTAATCAAAGCCGGTAAAACTTTATTCATTGATAAGCCCGTTGCCGGATCACTCAGCGATGCGATTGCTATTTATGAGGCGGCAGCAAAATATAAAGTGCCCGTTTTTTCTTCTTCCTCTCTACGTTATATGGAAACCGTGCAGGAGGTGATCAAGGGCAAGATCGGTAAGGTATTGGGGGCCGATGCATTTAGTCCGGCTACCTTAGAAAAAACACATCCCGATCTTTTCTGGTACGGTATTCATGGTGTGGAAATTTTATTTGCGGTGATGGGTATGGGTTGTAAAGAAGTACTAAGGGTAAGTTCTGCGAATACCGATATTGTTGTGGGCAGCTGGCAGGATGGCCGCACCGGAACTTTCCGTGGTACACGTACCGGTACACATGATTATGGTGGTACGGTATATGGTGAAAAGGGTAACCAGGTGCTGGGACCATTTAAGGGATACGATAATCTTCTGGATCAGATCATTACTTTTTTCAGATCAGGTGTACCACCGGTGAGTGCGGAAGAAACTTTGGAGATCTATACGTTTATGGAAGCAGCGGATGAGAGTAAACGAAGCGGTGGCAAAGCGGTTCTGCTGGCGGATGTTTACAAGAAAGCCAAAAAATAAAACCCCTTGCGAACCCTCGCGTCTTCGTGCCTAAGCGGTTAAACAGCATTTACCGCAAAGACGCGAGGGTTCGCAAGGGGGAAAATCAATGATATTAAAACGAAGACCATGAATCATTCAAGAAGAGATTTTATCAAGAAAGCTTCAACCGGTGCGGCCGCATTTTCAATAGGTGGGATTCTGCCCGGATTCAGTGCAGGCAGTTACCGGAATATTCCAGGCGCCAATGAAAAAATTACCGTGGCCTGTATGGGCGTTAACAGCCGGGGTCTGGCCGTGGCTAAGAATTTTTCATCGCAGAAAGAGTGCGAAATACTACATGTGTGTGATGTAGATACGAGGGCCGCGGATGTTTGTATCAATGCGGTTGAAAAAATCCAGCAGAAAAAACCAACCGCAACACCCGATTTCAGAAAAGCACTTGAAGATAAAAATGTAGATGTACTCATTGTAACGGCACCCGATCACTGGCATGCCCCGGCGGCCATGCTGGCTTGTGCAGCGGGTAAGCATGTGTATCTGGAAAAACCCTGCAGTCACAACCCCAACGAAGGTGAAATGCTGGTGAAAGCTGCCAATAAATACAAGCGTGTTTTACAAATGGGTAACCAGCGCAGGTCATGGCCCAATGTAAATGCGGCAATCAAAGAATTACAGGCAGGTGTGATCGGCCGACCGTATTTTGCCAAGACATGGTACACCAATAACCGTCCCACTATTGGTAAAGGAAAAGAAGTGGAGGTTCCTTCCTGGTTAAATTATGATCTCTGGCAGGGCCCGGCGCCGCGGAAGCCTTTTCGTGATAACCTGATCCATTATAACTGGCATTGGTTCTGGCATTGGGGAACTGGTGAAGCGTTGAACAACGGAACACATATGGTAGATCTTGCGCGTTGGGGATTGGGTGTTGACTATCCCACAACGGTAAGTTCTTCTGGTGGAAGATACCGTTACCAGGATGATTGGGAAACACCGGATACACAGGTGATCAATCTTACGTTTGGTAACAAAGCGATGATCAGCTGGGAGGGACGCAGCTGTAATGGAAAACATGTGGAAGCGAATAGTGTGGGACTGGTGTTTTATGCAGAGAACGGATCCATGACGATCGAGGGTGGTAATTCTTATAAGATCCATGATCTGAAAAACAACCTCATTAAAGAAGTGAAACACCACAGTGTGATCGATGTGCGTAACCTGGCAGATCCTACACAGGAACTGGATGAATACCATATTCAGAATTTTTTCGATGGAATCAAAAAAGGCACACCGGTAATCTCTGACATACTGGGCGGGCACCAGAGTACACTGCTGGTGCAGTTGGGGAATATTTCTCAGCGTACGGGTCGCACCTTACAGATCGATCCTTCGAACGGACATATTTTGAATGATGCGGATGCATTAAAATACTGGAGCAGAGAATACCAGCCAGGCTGGGAACCCAGGATCTAACCATACCGAATCCTCGTGTCTAAAAGATTTTATCATACGGATGCGAAGAAACGCGATGAAAATCTTTATTATGAGTGATCAGTCAACAAAAGCAGCCATTGACCAACGTCTCTATTCATTAGATGCGCTAAGGGGATTTGACATGTTCTGGATCATTGGTGCAGATGAATTACTGCACGAGCTGGCAAAGGTTACGGGCTCTTCTTTCTGGGCCGCCGTTTCCACGCAGTTCACGCATCCTGATTGGAATGGGTTTCATATCTATGACCTGATCTTTCCGCTGTTTTTATTTTTAGCGGGGGTATCTACGCCGTATTCCATCGGACGGTCACTCTCCGATGGAAAAACAAAACAGCAGGTAATGTTGCGTGTGGTGAAAAGAGGATTGATATTGGTGTTGTTAGGGCTGGTGTATAATAATGGTTTACAATTGCGGCCCCTGTCTGATATTCGTTTTTCGAGTGTGCTCGGAAGAATCGGTATTGCCTATATGTTGGCGAATATTATTTATATCTATGCAAAAGAAAGGGCACAGATCTTTTGGTTTGCGGGGTTACTTATCGGGTATTGGCTGATCTTAAAGATCACTGCTGCTCCGGGGTTCCCGATGGGCGATCTTACGATGGAAGGAAATTTTGCCTCCTATGTAGACAGAACCCTGTTACCCGGAAAATTATCAAAAGGTATTCATGATACCGTTGGGTTCTTTAATAATATCCCGGCCATCAGCACAGCATTGGCGGGTATTATTACCGGGATCTATTTGAAACGCCCTGAGATAGATAAGAAAAAGAAAGCGAAGATGATGGCATTGTTTGGGGTTGCTTCTCTGCTGATCGCACAATTATGGAACCTTGATTTTCCTATCAATAAAAATATGTGGTCCAGTTCTTTTGTGATGCATACAACCGGGTTGAGTTTATTGTTGATGTCTTTATTCTATTATATCATTGATATATTAGGTTACCGGAAATGGGCATTCTTTTTTAAAGTGATCGGGATGAACTCGATACTGATCTATATTTCAGGGAAGTTCATTAACTGGAAATATACAACCAATGGATTTTTTCAGTGGCTGATAGATTGGGTGGGTGTGCCATATAATATGCTTACTATGATCCTCTGTATGATCCTGATCAAATGGATCTTCCTGCGCTTTCTTTACGAGAAAAAAATATTTTTACGGGTATGAAAATAATAGAAAGAACCTGCATACTTACTATCCATCAATTGCGTGACGCATTCACTCTGGGCAAAGTAGCGGGCGAAGCGGCAGCGGATACAATCAAAAAACTGATTGCCGTAAAAGACAGTGCTTATATTATTCTGGCAACAGGCACCAGCCAGTTCGAAACCCTGAATCATCTGATCGCAGACCAGGGAATTGACTGGAGTAAGGTAACCATGTTTCACCTCGATGAATATATTAGCATACCTGTCACTGCAAAAGCAAGTTTTCGGAAATACCTGAAAGAACGGTTTATCGATAAGGTTCCCGCTTTAAAAGCTGCTTATCTGATCAATGCAGAAGAAGACCCAGAAGCAGAATGTAAACGTTTGGGAGCTCTCATTTCAAAACAGGAGATCGATCTCGCTTTGGTGGGTATTGGTGAGAACGGGCATCTTGCTTTTAATGATCCTCCTGCGGACTTTGATACAGAAGAACCTTATATCATTGTTGATCTGGATGATACCTGCAGAAGACAGCAATATAACGAAGGCTGGTTTGATACGATGGAGGCGGTGCCAAAGCGCGCCATCAGTATGTCCATCAAACAGATCATGAAATCGAAGCAGATCATCTGTTCCGTTCCGGATAGCAGGAAGGCAGATGCGGTCCGCAATTGTTTAGAAGAACCGATCAGTAACCGGAACCCCGCCAGTATTCTCCGGGATCATGAACATTGTTCGATCTATCTTGATAATGATTCAGCTGCACTGTTGTCAAACAAAAAAAG
>CBHRAM010000196.1:0-6719 GCA_966076165.1 uncultured Chitinophagaceae bacterium | reverse complement strand
GATCAGTTTCTGAGCGTGTTTGGATTTTTTGATCAGTTCTGCATACGAAACCGGCTCCTGCAAAACCGGTAACCATGCCTGCTGACTCTGCAACATCGCCGCGATCAGAATGGCATTCATCCGGTCATGCCTGAAACGATGGTGTTCAGTTCGGGATGAAATAACAGGTTGAATTTCGGTAACGCCTATCTCAGTGGCTTTCTCTAAAAACCATTCAAAACGATTGGCGGTCTTCAATAAAGAGATTGCGATACTTATTTTTCTGAATGGGGCAGGGATGGTTTGCGCTTCTTCAATGAGTACAACAGTTTTCTTTTTGTCCTCACTTACAATCGATGCTTTGTATAAAATGCCTAATCCGTTAGTGAGTTGTAAATGCTCACCAATTTTCATGCGTAATACCTGAATGCAATGTTTGCTGGTTTCTTCACTTAAAGTAAAGTGAGAATTGAGCTGAGGTATTTCGGATTCGTAGAAAAAAGGAACTGACATGGTAAGTTGTAAGTGTTAAGTAATAAGTTGTAAGTACAAAAATAAAAACTAGCGAATAAAACCTGCGCTACTTAAAACTTATCACTTACTACTTAAAACCTAAAATGGCGCATCATTTTCAATCCCCTCATCAAAATCGCCACTATTCATTTTGCTTCCTCTCTGTAAAAAAAGTTTACCGCCATCGCCTGCATCACCGCCGCCGGCTGGTGGGGTAGTGGGGCCGATCGGTTTCCAGTTGCTGCCTAATCCGGGTAAACCGCCATCGCCATCCCATTCTTCAAATTTCTGGATCTCGAGTTTGGCGCGGAGTTTAACCGTTTCGAGCGAACCGTTTCTGTGTTTGGCTATACGGATATGTGTTTCACCATGGGTACTTTCGCCGTGTTCATTGTTCATTACTTCATAATACTCCGGACGGTAAATGAACATAACCATATCGGCATCCTGCTCAATCGCACCCGATTCGCGCAGATCACTCAACTGTGGCATCTTGCTTTCTTTCCTGGTTTCCACGGCACGGCTTAACTGGCTCAGTGCAATAATGGGAACGTTCAGTTCTTTCGCAAGAGCTTTTAAGTTTCTTGAGATATTACTGATCTCCTGCTCACGGTTACTGCCTTTATCGCCGGTACCACTCATCAACTGTAAATAGTCAATGATGATGATACCCACATTATGTTTGTTCACCAATCTTCTTGCCTTGGCACGGAACTCGAAAATGTTCAATGCTGCTGTATCATCAATATAGATCGGGGCTACTTCTAATTTTTTAATACCCTTACTCAGCAATTGCTCATACTCATGGTTCTCTAATTTACCACGGCTGATCTTTTCCATCTTGATCTCACTCTCTGCGCTCAAAATACGTTGCACCAACTGCGAAGCACTCATCTCCAAAGAAAAGAAACCAACGGGAACGGGTTTCGTGGGATGCAAAGCAGAGTTCCTCGCCAGGTTCAATGCAAATGCGGTTTTACCCACTGAAGGACGTGCCGCCAGAATAATTAAATCCGTTGGCTGCCATCCATACGTGATCCGGTCCAATGTCGGGAAACCACTCGGCACACCCGAAATATCTTCTGTCTTGGTACGCAACTCATCAATCCGGTTGATGGTCTTGGCCAATACATTCTGGATATCTTCAAAATTCTTCTTCAGGTAATTGTTGGTGATATTGAACATCTTGGTCTCGCTCTCATCCAGCAGGTCAAATACATCGGTGCTGTCTTCATAGGCATCCCCGATGATCTCTCCGCTGATACGGATCAGCTCGCGCTGGATGAATTTCTGTAACACGATCCTCGCGTGTGCATCAATATTGGCGGTGGAAACAACCGCATTGGTGAGTTTGGTAACATAGTAAGGCCCGCCAACCGCATCCAGCTGTTCGCGCATTTTAAGTTCTTCCACTACAGTAAGGATATCAATGGGCATGCTTTTTTGCTGCAGCCCCTGCATGGCTTTATAGATCAGCTGGTTGGCTTCTACATAGAAACATTCCGGTTTGATGATCTCAGAAATGGTATCAAAAGCACTTTTCTCCAGCATTACGGCACCCAGTACAGCTTCTTCCAGTTCCTTAGCCTGTGGGGGAACTTTGCCATACATCATGGTGCTCATATCTATCGATGTCTTCCTTCTTTTTCGGTCTTTATTCAGGCTGGTCAGATCCATTGTTCAGTCAGTTCTTAACGGGTTAGTAAACGGGGTTCTACACTTATCCGCGGGCAAAAATCTCATGTTACCGAATTGTTACCTGCAGGATAGGGGGAGCGAATATATGGGTTAGCAAGTGGGAGGAAAAAACTTTTTCTTGCATTTTTCATCCACAGGCAATTCATACACTATCCACAGCAATTAACTCCCTATTCACACAATTTACTAAGCTTATCCACCATTTTCAAAAGTTTTCCAATGCTTTAACAGGCTAATCCACATAATCCTGTGCAGAAAGATATTTTTGGAAAATAGGGTGGTTTTTGGGGAAAAGCAGTAACTAATAGCAGATGAAAAACGCCTTTTGTGAGTAGTGAGTAGTGAGTGGTCAGGGGCTTTCTACTCACTACTCACTACTCACCACTCACGATTCACAACTTTATAACCTATTTTTGCCCCCCGAAAGAGCAAGCAACTATGACGATCAGTTACAATTGGTTACACGATTATCTCCCCGAAGCTATTGAGCCCGAAAAACTCTCTAAGATCCTTACGTCCATTGGACTGGAAGTAGAAAGCCTGGAAAAATTTGAAAGCATTAAAGGTGGCCTGGCCGGATTGGTGATCGGAGAGGTATTGGAATGCAGCCAGCATCCCAATGCCGACAAGCTGAAGCTGACCAAAGTAAATGTGGGCGGTGCAGAGCCTTTACAGATCGTGTGCGGAGCCGCTAATGTGGCTGCCGGACAAAAAGTAGTGGTTGCCACATTAGGAACAACGATCTATCCCGTTACCGGAGATCCGATTACCATGAAAGTGGCTAAGATCCGCAGCGTGGAAAGTCATGGAATGATCTGTGCCGAAGATGAGATCGGTATTGGTACCAGTCATGAAGGCATTATTGTGTTACCTGCTGATGCAAAACCCGGTTCGCCGGCTGCTGACTATTTCAAACCGTATTCCGACTGGATCTACGAAATAGGCCTCACCCCTAACCGCATGGATGCCATGAGTCATATGGGTGTGGCAAAAGATGTTTGTGCATATCTCACTTATCATAATAAAGAAGCCAAGGCCAAAAGCCCTTTTGTAAACGGGTTTAAAGCCGATAATCATAGTTTACCCATCAAGATCACGATCGAGAACACAGATGCCTGCCAGCGTTATGCCGGTGTGAGCATCAATGGGGTTACGGTTGCCGATTCGCCACAATGGTTAAAGGACCGGTTAACTGCGATCGGGCTCCGTTCGATCAATAATATTGTAGATATCACCAATTTCATATTACATGAAACCGGCCAGCCCCTGCATGCATTTGATGCCGATGAAGTAAGCGGTAACGAGATCATTGTAAAAAATCTGGCCGAAGGAACTAAGTTCATTACGCTGGATGAGAAAGAAAGAAAGTTGAGCAGTGAAGATTTAATGATCTGCAATGCAAAGGAAGGAATGTGTATCGGCGGTGTTTTTGGGGGATCAAAAAGTGGCGTGAAAGCAAGCACCACCAAGATCTTTTTAGAAAGTGCCTGGTTCAATCCCATCAGCATCCGCAAAACCTCTGTTCGCCACGATCTGCGTACCGATGCAGCCACCCGTTTTGAAAAAGGGGTGGATATATCCAAGACTGTAAATGTGTTGAAACGTGCGGCATTACTGATCAAGGAAATTGCGGGTGGACAGATCAGCAGCGAAGTGACCGATGTGTATCCTGATCCCAAACCTAAAACAGAAGTAACCCTTAAAAATCATTATCTCAAAAAACTCAGCGGCAAGAATTATCATTCCGATAAGATCACCAGGATCCTTACCAGTCTTGGATTTGAGATCGTTCGGGAAGGACAGGATGAATTGCGCGTGGCGGTTCCCTATAGCAAACCGGATATCACGTTGCCTGCCGATATCGTGGAAGAAATTGTGCGTATTGACGGGTTGGATAATATTGAAATTCCCGCTACTATTACGATCAGTCCGGCTGTTGAAAGTCTGGGGATGAAAGAATCTTTGAAAGATAAGATCGCAAATTATTTAGTGGGACAGGGCTTCGTTGAAATACTCACCAACTCTATCACCAACAGTAAATACTTTGATGAAGAAGTATTGTCAACCACGGTGAAGATGTTGAATAACCTGAGTGAAGAATTGAATGTGCTTCGCCCCTCTATGTTGGAAACCGGATTGGAATCCATTGCCTGGAATCTGAACCGTAAGAATAGCGATCTGCAGCTATTTGAATTTGGTAAAACCTATCACCAGAAAGCGATGGGTGAATATTATGAAGAAGAACATCTTTGCCTGTACACCACCGGATCAAGTCATTCCGATGTATGGCAGGAAAAAGGTAAGCAGCAAAGTTTTTACCGCATCAAAGGATTGGCTGCAGCGGTTTTGTCATTAGCAGGGTTGGAAGGCATTCAATTCTCTGATTCAGAACAAAACGGCTGGGCACTGGATATATACCTTGGAAAAAAACAGATCGGTAAACTGGCAGAAGTAGCGCAAGCAAAGCTGCAGGTCTTCGATATCAAACAACCCGTATTCATTCTCGATATCCGTTTTGAAGCATTGTATGAGGCAGTTGCCAAAAACAAGATCCGTTACAAAGAGGTAAATAAATTCCCTGTAATGCAACGCGATCTGGCCATGGTGGTTAGCCGCTCAACCAGTTTTGCATCCATCGAAAGCGTGGTTAAGAAAATAAAACTGAACAAACTGAAAGATCTCCGTTTATTCGATGTGTTTGAAAGTGAAAAACTGGGTGCCGATAAAAAATCGATGGCCATCAGTTTCACTTTTTCTGACGATGAGAAAACATTAACGGATAAAGAAGTGGATGGAATGGTAGCTAAACTCGTTCAGGGTTTTGAAACCGAGCTGGCCGCCGAGATCAGAAAATAAGTTACCGGCACGCAACCCCTTAATTATTAGCCAATCGTGAATAATAAGTGCAATAAAAATGCAGTTTTCTTCCGCTTTGCCTTTATCTTAGACCGATGGTTGATCTGGATCTTCAAATCAGGAACATACAGGATAAACTTCAGCTTCTGCTGAGGCAGCAATCTGTATTGGTGAAAGAGAACCAGCGGCTCAAAAAAGAACTGGATAAAGCGGTTAGCCAGGTAGATGAAAAAGAACAATTCATCCAATCCCTGCACCAGAAAGTAGATACCCTGAAATTAGGCGCCGGCAACCTGGATGCAGCCGAAAAGCAGGCCCTGGGCAAACGCATCGATGTATACCTGAAAGAGATCGATAAATGCCTCGCCCTTCTAAACACCTAATCCATGTCTGAACTCATACCCGTAAATATCCTGATCGCCGACCGTAACTACCGCCTCAAAATTGAGTCGGCAGATGAGGAAATGGTCCGTAAGACCGCCGCCCTCATCAATGATAAGATCGGGGAATTCAAGACCCAGTTTGCCGGGAAAGACATGCAGGACTACGTATCCATGGTCCTTCTCTGGTTTGCCACCGAACAAAACCAGTCGGGCATTGAACTGGTAAAACTCGATGAAGCCTCCGAAAAACTCGCTTCCCTCGAGAAAATGGTAGATAAGGCCCTGGCAGAAAGCCAATCCGCCTAAAATCCCCTTAATCCTGCATCTGGCATCCAGTATCCAGCATCCAGTATCCCCCTCAATTCCAACAAGTTCCAAGTTCCCGCTCGAACTTCCTACTTATTAATTATCTTCGTTTCATATCATTTACTTATTACAGGAAAATGAGATGTGAACCACGACATATTGTGAACTATTTTAAAACTTGCCAAAACAATGGACCAAACATTACTATCGATTATAATTGGTGTATCTGCACTAATTGTGGGGCTTATAGCGGGTAGACTGATCTTTTCCAAAAACACCAAAAAACAGGTAGAAGAAGCAGAACACCAGGCCCAGAACATCCTCAAAGAAGCCGAATTAAGGGCTGAGACCATTAAAAAGGAGAAACAGCTCGAAGCAAAAGAGAAGTTTGTTCAGTTAAAATCGGATTACGACCGTGATGTAATGGAGCGTAACCGCAAACTGGGTGAGCAGGAAAACCGCATCAAGCAGAAAGAAGTTGCCATTAACCAGAAAGAAGCTTCTTTAGACAAGCAGATCAAGGATAATGAAGTGATCAAAGACAACCTGAACCGTCAGATCGAGGTTGTGAATCACAAACGCACCGAACTCGAAAAACACCAGGAAGAGCATATCCGCCGCCTAGAAAAAATAGCCGGATTAAGCGCTGAAGAAGCCAAATCCCAATTGATTGAAAGCCTGAAAGCAGAAGCGCATTCACAGGCCCTCACTTTGCAGCAGGAGATCATCGAAGATGCCAAGCTGAAAGCCAATAAAGAAGCCCGCAAAATTGTTATTCAATCCATACAGCGTACCGCTGCAGAAGTTACCATTGAGAATACAGTTACCGTATTCAACCTGGAAACGGATGAGATCAAAGGACAGATCATTGGCCGTGAAGGACGTAATATCCGCGCCATTGAAGCTGCAACAGGCGTGGACCTGATTGTGGATGACACGCCGGAGGCCATTATTCTTTCTTCTTTCGATCCAGTAAGAAGAGAA
>CBHRAM010000195.1:0-6722 GCA_966076165.1 uncultured Chitinophagaceae bacterium | reverse complement strand
GAAATACCCATGTGGTAGGCATAGGTTCCATAAGCCGCAAAACGGTTCAATGGCCCGGTCCTGTCGTTCAATACCGTAAACCCAACACCGGCATGCGGTTCCACAGAAGTATAATCGCGCCAATAAGCTTCTCCTCGTGGGTTATCGCCGCTGGCATGAAAACTGGTGGCAGATTCCCTGTCGTAGGCACTTTTGTTTAAAGGGCCATGGATGGTAAAATAAGTAGTAACGGGTGCATCCTGTAATCCCACCCACTGTAAACGGTGACTGGCTTTGGCATCCCAGTAGTTCTCAATACCTGCCACTGCGGGATTGATGATATAGTTGTTCATGATATACTGCGTATAGTAAGGCCGCTGCTGCGCCATTACTGTTGAGCAGAAGAACAAACCGATCCCTATCATCCATTTCTTCAGAACCATATCACTACTTTATGATGGTTACAGACCCTTTAACGATCTGTCGCCCGTTCTTTGGGTTAATTATATAATAATACGTACCAACCGGTAAAGGGCTGCCTCTGTAAGTTCCATTCCATTCTGTATCATAGCCCGTTTCCTGGAACACCAGTTGTCCGTAACGGTTATATACTTCCACTTCGGCCCCGGGGTAACTCTCAAGATACTTAATATGCCAGGTATCGTTGATCCCGTCGCCATTGGGCGAAAACACATTCGGCACTTCAGGTGATTTCAACACCTTTATGAAAACCGTATCACTTACAGCACAGCCACCATTCCCCGTAAGGGTTAACCGATACGTGATATCATCGGCCGGTGTGGATTTCGGTGTTGCGGCCGTATCACTATTCAAATATAACGCAGGAGTCCATAGGTATTGCAAACCGGTACCATATACATATTGCGGTTTGATCGTGATCACACCGCCTTCGAGTACTTTCAGGTTAGGGCCCATGGTGAGTTTAGGGTAAGGATATACCGTTACGGTCTTTGTTACCGTATCACTTACACATCCTTGTCCGTTAAAGAAATAATACACAATATTGAAATTGCCTGAATCGGTAAATTTCTTCAAGGGGTTTTGTAAAGTAGAACTATTGCCATTGGCAAGATCCCATGACCATGATGCTGCTGAACTGCTGATACCATTGCCCAGGTCCTTCAACCGGATTGTATCCCCCACACAAACCGAGGAAGGGGTGATACTGAAATCTGCTTTGGGTTGCGGGTAAACGGTTTGCAGGGATTGCGTCAATGAATCCACACAATTTTCTTTTGTGGTCACTTTTAATTTCACACTATATGGCCCCAAAGCTGAATATTTATGCAAGGGATCTTTTAAAGTGGAAGGAGTTGGATCGGAAGGATCACTGAATGCCCATAAATAACTGAACAAAGCTTCTGATCCGTCAGAAATAAATGTTTGGTTGATGAATTGTCCCCGCCCATCCGGTAAACAGATCGAAGGCAAGGTAAACCCTACATTTGGCAAGGGATGAATAGGAATGGATTGCACATTGAGCCTACTCTTGCAACCACTGTCTGTAAATACCTGCAGGCTGATATTATTGGTCTTAGCTATTGAGAACTGTCTTGTATAGGTATTTGCATTCGTCCGGGTTACTGTTGAAGCCCCGTCATCATAATTCCATACACGGGTAGTAATATTGCTGTAACCGGCAACAGAACTATCGGTAAATACAAGATCATTCTTTTGACAGGTGGGTGTACTTACCGCCCATTTTGCAATCGGTGAGGGCCAGACCGTGATATTTTTAATGGCAGAATCCTGACAACCCTTATCAGATGTATACAGATATTTTACCGGGAAAGAGCCGGCACCTGCTGCCACAGGATCATATACACCCGTAGCATTTACACCGTTACCCGAATAAGCAAAGGTTCCGGGAACCTGGGCATCAAAACTTGCCTGAGTGATCTGCCTGGCCGATGCTTCATTACAGATACCCGGTAAGGTTGTTAAACTTACTTTCGGGCTTCTGTTTACTGTGATAATCTGGGTAGAACTATTGGAGCAGGCTGATGAATTACCAGAGAATGCAGTCAGCTTTACAGAATAGGTTTTGCTGGCCGGTGTTTGGAAATTGGTGTATTTGTTTGCATACGACTTATTGATGAAAGGGTCTTCATCAGGCGATTTAGCGGCCGGGGTTCCTATGGCATCCCAGTAAATATCCAGGCGGGTAACTTTACCAAAATCAACAATAGATGTGTTGATCAGCCGCACAGAATCATTACTGCAAAGCCCGCTGATCTTTTGAACAGTAAATGAGGCCGTCGGGTTAGATCCATTTACGGTAAAGGGTTTCACCAGTGTAGCGGCGCATCCATCTTTAGAAGTTACTTTCAAAGACACCTGGTAATCGGCAGCTTTATTGTATTTAACCGCCGGTGATTTAACAGTAGCGCTAAGCGTATTGGGTGCCGGAGAAACGGCCGGCGTACCTGCATTAAAACCCCAGAGATAGGTAAACTGAGCTTCCGATCCGTCAATGATCTTTGAAGTATCGGCAAAATTTGCGGAAGCATCACTCAGGCAAACTTCGGGTATGGTAAAGCCCACAACCGGCAACGGGTTTACGCTAAATGAACTCTTGGCAAAAACATCACTCGCGCAACCGGTGGAGGAAACAATTTTCAAGGTCACATTACGTGTGCCGTTACTGGTGTATGTACCTGTTTGCGCGGCATTGGTATTATTGGTAACGTCTCCTGCCCCATTATCGAGGTTCCAGATCCATTGGGCAATAGATCCTACCTGTATAGTAGAGGCATCTGTGAATGTGATATTATCGTTTACGCAGGTAATAGCGGGTGTGGTGTAGGATGCAACAGGTTTGGTGGAGATGGATAAAGTTTTGGTAACCTGACTTGAAATACAACCGATATCTGATGCCACTTTTAATTTGACACCGTAACTACCTGTACCGGCAGATGTATAGGTTTTGCTGAAAACACTGCCACTGGTCAGATCCGATGTAGTGCCATCTGCGAAATCCCAGATCCATCTTGCTAAAGGACTTCCGTTACCATTACTGTTATCAGTCAATTGTACCGGATCCGTTACGCAGCCAGCATTACTGATCGAAAAATCAGCGGTTGGTGTCCCCTTTACAGTTATCGGAATTGTAAATACCTGGTCTGTACTTCCACAACCATCGGGTGTGGCTGAGGTAGTGTATATTTTAATAACATCGCTTCCGCCGGAAGTAGTACCTGAGAATGTATAGGTTGATTTTGTACTATAATAATTTAAAGTTAACCCGTTCACAGACTTACTGCTATCTGCAGTAACGCTGGTTAAGGGGCCGATAACTCCCGGATTTGAAGCCAGATTTGTTGCACCTGTGAAATCCCATTTAATAGTGGTCGGTTGAAATGTGAGGGGAACAGAAAATTGTAAAGGTGTATTCACACAGGTAACGGCAGAATCAATCCTGTTATAAGGATTTTGGAAAGTAGCCACCGGTGTAAAATCTCTGATATTGGTTCCGGCATTATACCCATAACTCTCTGCACTTCCGAATCCATACGCAATTGCATTAAAACCGGTATCGGAATATAAAGTGTGGGAACCCGAAGCAACCGTAAATGTGGCATAAGAATAATTATTATCCTGCGGATGTGCAGAAAAACTTGATGTTTTAGAAGCTCCATCCAGTTTAAAACTGGCCACTCCTCCATTTTTGATAATTACATTGATATAGCTTTGAACGATCTGAAATTTAGAAGCAGAATAAAGTGTGATACTATTAATTGTCTGTTCTACCGGACTGAGATAGATCATTTCAGGATCCCCGCCTATTCCGGTTGGATTTCCTTCTAATGCCTGAGTAGTGCAATATTGTGCCACTAAAACGGGCTTATCCGCTTCAATCAGGTTGGGAACCGGAGAATTAGCACCAGAAGCATTTCCATTTTTAAATTGATAATAAAAACTATTGATCAAAGAACTTGCGGGTAATACGGTACCGTTCAGTTTTACAACAGTGGTTGGGTCGGTAACGCAGATCCTGTAAAAATTATTAGGTTGTGAGCCGGTTGGTGCTGTCAGATACTTCTTACCCCATGCCACAGACGGAAAAGCCTGTGCAAAAAGATTGTCAGCACTGCCGCCTGCGTTGCCGGCTCCTCCGATACTCATTTTTCCCGCTCCTGAAAACACTGCAATTTTCTTACATCCTCCGCTACCATTTGAACTGATCGAACGTATCCGTGATCCTGTCAGATCTGTTCCCAAATTACCGGATGTAGTACCCATAACATTATATACCTGCCCGGTATTTAAGGTAACCTGGGTAGCCACCCCTGCCGGTAATCCATTCAGGTTTGCAGCAGAGGGCGTTATCTCTACTGTAGTATTATCCTCTGTTGCCACAACAAAGAAGAATGAATTGGCATTTGCGGCATTAGAAGATTGTGTATAGTTGATCGAATAATAGTCCTTACCTAAAGTATTGGTAGGAAATAATAAAGACGCACCGGAAACGCTTGCATTATAGATATGTGCATAGGCTACAATGGGTACATCGCTTGTTACATGAATACCTCTGTTTGAAGAACCTGATGTATTGATTCTTGCATCCTGTGTACCTGTTTTAGGAATCGGACTGGAAGTGGTTACCTGATTGGCAGCTACCGTATAAGTTTGTTTATACCCAACTCCCGGAATTTCCACCGTTACATTCGCGTTCTTATCTGAAGTAAAATACAGCACCATATCCTGTGTACCGCCACCGGCAGGATTACCGGCCATATTAACGTGATAACCATACCCCAGCCAGAAATCTTTCCCTTTGTTGGATACGTCCTGCCCAAACCCTGCAAAATGCCCTATCAGCACAGCAAAAATCAGCAGGAATCCGGTCTTCTTCATTTGGGGGGTTAGCGGGGGTTTACTTGCCTTTCACCATCGTTTACAGGCAAGGTTTAAAATTAAGGCTAAAGAGTATAAGTTATGCGTTAAAGAGTCATTAAATAGTCAATTTGTTGTCTGTCAGTAAATGTATCGTTTCGGGGCCGCAACAGAACAAAAGGTCCAGGATACTCAGGTTGGGTTGAAACCCGATCCGGTCCTCAAAAACCTGGGTATACCGGATGCCGGCATCTTCGGATAAACGGTTCTTGGGGAGGAAGCGGTTTCTCAGGTCGGCCACATCCCCCGGGTAAGTTTTTTCATACCCCTCCGTCAACGAAATCCCTGCCGGGATCTTCAACACTTTTTTCAGCCAGTCGAGGATGGCCAGGTTCATGTCGAGCAGGAAGGCGTGTTTTTTCCCGAGCAGCCCTTCCACCCCATCCCGGTAAAATTCAAAGTACGGGGAACGGCTGTAACAGGATTCGATGGTCCGGAAATGTTGCACGCTCCAATTGCTCAGATGGCTGATCCGGACATCCTTCATCAGCCCGCGCTGGTTGCGCCCGTTTTCCAAAGGAACCGAGAGATCAACCACTCCATTGCTCCCCGCCACCACGCTGCGGTTCCGAAAACTCATTTTTTGATAGGTTTCATATTGCTCAATTTTAATATTTGAAAATTGAAACAAAGTGATTATATAATTAACACATGGAAAATATTGATTTTCAATAACTAATGTGTATATATTTTGATTCTGTTTAATCATCTTTGAGAAATGCCTATCTAAGTGAATATTGCTTCAATTAATTGCTATTTTAATTTTACTAAAATATTATAATTTATTGATTATTAATATTTTAGTTTAATTTTTAGATACTACAAAAATTAGATTCTGAAAAATCTTCAATTTGCTCCTTTTTTGCCAATATATTTAGCAACGAATATAAACAAAATTAACAGCATGAAGATTGAAAATCGGCGAGTCTCTCCTATTTTGCGGGGAAATAGCCCATCTTGAAAAACGTCCTCCTATTCGCCTTATTTGCCGGTTTACTGGCATCCTGCAGTTCGCCAAAAAGTTTTGATTACAGGGATGTGAAGAATATCCATATCCAGAATATGGGGTTCGACAAGACCGTTCTGGCCATGGACCTGGTGTACTACAACCCCAACGGTTTTGGGGTAGACCTGAAAAAAGTGGATTGTGATGTGTACGTGGATAATACCTATCTCGGAAAATTTCAGCTGGATACCCTGATGCATATCCCCCGGATGGCGGAGTTCATGCTTCCCTCGAAAATTGTGGTGGACATGAAAGCGGTCCTGAAAAACGGGCTAAACCTCCTCTTCAGCAAAGAAGTGCTGATCAACGTAAAAGGAACCACCCGAGTGGGAAAAGCCGGGTTTTATAAAACGGTGCCGTTTGATTATGAAGCGAGGCATGCGCTGAGTTTGTTTTGAGCAGAGAGCCGAAAGGAACAGTAGAACAGATGAGCATTAGAACAAGGAACAGATGATCGGAGAAAGCTTTCTTTTACTTCATCTGTTCCTTGTTCATCTGTTCCTTGTTCTTCTGTTCTAATAGTTTATCGGCTGCACATGACACGGTTTATTCTTCTGCGGCCCGCCACCGTCTTCGGCGCGTTTGCAGATGGGTGGGAGTTTTTGATAGGCTTCTGGCTCGGCTTTATCGGTATCTGCATCAAAACCGGCGTTATTCAGGGCCGCTTTAATGGCAGATGCACTGGTTCTGTCGGGCAGGAACTGGATCTTGATCTCACCCTGGAGCAGGTTGATCTTCCAGGTCATCATTCCGCTTTCCATATTGGCTTTGTTCTCCATCAGGAGGTATTTGTCAAGCCTTTCTTTACATTCCCAGCACC
>CBHRAM010000194.1:0-6753 GCA_966076165.1 uncultured Chitinophagaceae bacterium | reverse complement strand
CCAATATATCGCAGCCCTGTGCATTCTTAACCAGGTTTTCACTGTAGGTACAGTCCCCGGAAACCACAATTACCTTATCCTTTGTTTCAAACCGGTACCCATAAGCATCAGGCCATGAACCATGATGCACTTTGAAGGCCTTTACCAGAAGGTTTGAATCTTTGTAGATAACGCCTTCCTTTACTTCATGTGTATTCACTTTGTAAGATTCTGGGTTACCGTGCTCCAATCCCTGTATCCTGATAGCAATGTCTTCTTTATAAGCAGCAAGTATATGATCTGTCATAGATACCAATCCTTTGGGGCCATATACTTCCAGTGGTCCGTCTCTTTCTAAAACAGCTGGGGTTAAAATAAAATCCGGATAACCGGCTGTATGATCTGAATGAAGATGTGTGATGAATAAGCGTTTCAGCTTAGCGGCACCCAGAGATGCGATCCCTTTATTCTTGGCTTCTGCTGCACGTCTCACTACGCCCGGCCCACAGTCAACTACATACGACATATTATTAACAATAACTGCCAAAGACGGGCCGGATCGTTCCGGATCAGCATTAGGCGTACCCGTTCCCAACAACACCAATTGTGTTCCTGTACCCTGCCCATATACAACCGGGTATAAAAGAAGCAAAATACAAACTGAAAGGATTCTCATAATCAAGATTGATTGATCTACATGCTATCATCCTGTCATTCACTCACTCTATCATTTTATTAATCTACCACAAACACTTTCTTCCTCCCCTCACCCAACAAATTCAATACATCTTCTTCAGTACCTGTAAACGGGCCGGAAGATTCAATATTTTTAGTAGCCATGGCCGCTGCAAACTCACCAGCTTCCTGTATGCCTGCGCCTTTTAATCTTTTAAATAAATACCCCGCCATATAGGTGTCGCCGCAACCCGTCCCATCCACCACTTCTATAGGTACATAAGCCGGTATATCAAAATATTTTTCATCGCTGTAAACAACAGAACCCTTACTCCCCAAAGTAATGATCACTTCTTTCACACCCCAGTCGAATAAAAGTTTAGCGCCTTCCCGTATATCGGTAACACCGGTAAGCACTTTCATTTCAGATTCATTGGCTTTCAGGATATCGATGTATTGCAATCCTTCTTTTTTATCAGCCCAATCGATAGCCACCACTTCCTGGCTTTTTACTTCACGCAAAAAACCCTGAACATCCAGTGATACTTTTCCTTTTCGGGATAATGCTTTGATCATTGCCACATCCATATCATCTGCCAGTAAAGGACCCAGGTGATAAAATTTCGCATTTAGTGAGTCTAATTGTTGTGCTGTAAACGCATCCGCTTTCTGAAACACCCTTTGTATCCTGTGATCCTGGTTTTCAGGATAACGGTTCTCAAAATAGACCGTATACCTGCTGGGTAACACTTTCACTTCTATCCCATTGGCCCTGAGCTTTGATACTGCTTCCATTTCCGTTTCAGCCAGTGCGGTAACCAGCATATAATTGAGATTCATCTTTCGGATTGCATTCGAAAAGTAGAATGAAGTTCCTCCGGACATGTATACT
The DNA here is from genome assembly GCA_966076165.1 of uncultured Chitinophagaceae bacterium. Taxonomy (GTDB): domain Bacteria; phylum Bacteroidota; class Bacteroidia; order Chitinophagales; family Chitinophagaceae; genus Sediminibacterium. The sequence goes on along the minus strand of CBHRAM010000194.1, from coordinate 5,207 downwards.
TCTGACTTCGGGGTAACAATTTTATCTAACGTGATATGTCCTATGCAACAGATATCATACATGCTTACGTGAATTTTTACATTTTCCAGAACAGGGCAGGCTGCTAAAGTAGCCATTAACCCGCTTTTGCCCAAATACTGCCCCATTATCAGCAAAACCATGCGCAGGTCTTGATTTACCTGTGTTTTCATGACTGAATTAGGCGAATACTTGTTAAATTTATGAGGCAAAAGTCTTTCATGAAAAAGCCTTTGAACCTGTCTATAAAGCACACCAAGGAAAAGAAAGATCTTCAGGAAAGGTCCCGCCCAAAAAATGCCCCTGCGGAAAGAATAAAGATACAGGACAGTATTCTCATGAACCTGATCAGGGATGCCATTCTTATCCTGGATGCTGATTTCCGTATACAACATTGGAACAAAGGTGCGGAGCAGATGTATGGATGGAAAGAAGAGGAAGTGACCGGCAGGATTTCATATGAACTTTTTGAAACAGATTCCGGCAACTTCTCACCGGATCTTATTATCTCAGGACTGATCGATAAAGGGTTTTATCGAAGCGACTTCACCCACAAAACAAAAAGCGGAATAAGGATCAATGTTCAAACCAGTGCGTCTGTTATTAAAGACGAGCAGGGTATTTTTTCAGGCATCGTGCTGATCATAAAAGATATTTCAGAGAACAAAAAAAACGAGACAAAATTAAAAGAACTCTCAAAGAATTTACAGGATCAGGTAAGCCTTCAAACAAAAGAATTAACCAGCATATTCGAAAGGGTTACAGATGGATTTGTAGCATTTGATAAAAATTGGGCAATTACTTATATTAACAAAAAAGCTAGTGAGCTTTTTGGACGGGATCCCGAATCCCTGATCGGTAAAAATTTCTGGGCCGAATTTCCTGAAGCTGTGGGACTCTCTTTCTTCAATGCTTACCATGAAGCGATGAAGACGCAGGTGCCGGCTTATTTGCAGGAATATTATCAGCCCTTTAACCGGTGGTATGAAAATCACATCTATCCATCCCCGCACGGGCTATCTATCTATTTTAGAGATGTTACCGATAAAAAACATACAGAAAAAGATCTGGAAAAAGCCGGCAGGTTATATCATTTTATCAGCAGTATCAACCAGATGATCGTTCGCACATCCGATCAGGAAACACTTTTCAATGAAACCTGCAGAATAGCCGTTGAAGTGGGAAAATTTAAACTGGCATGGATAGGTATTGCTGACCCAAAAACCAAAGCCATCATTCCTTTGGTATACAAAGGTGAAGAACAAGGCTTCTTTGATGCAATTAAGTTTTATGCCGACTCTAGTATTCCCGGAGGAACCGGTCCTTCGGCAAGGGCATTTGAAGAAGGCCTTACCAGTGTAAGCAACGATATTGCCAACGACCCGAAAATGGTTCTCTCCCCTGAAGCATTGAAAAGGGGGTTTCACGCAGCCATCGCTTTACCCATCAGGCGATTAGGTAAAGTAATTGCCAATTTCTCCCTCTATGCAGAACAACCTGATTTTTTTGATGAGCAGGAGATCAAACTACTCGAAGAAGCTACCAACGATATTTCATTTGCGCTGGATTTTATTGAAAAAGAAGCCATGCGCAAAAGAACGCAGGACTCGCTGATCAAAAGTGAACGCAGGTACCAGTCACTTACCGAAATTTCTCCTGTAGGGGTTTTCCATACAAATAAAGAAGGCCTGGTTACATATGTAAATAAACGATGGTGTTCCATTGCAGGCATGTCCTTTACAGAAGCATTGGGGCATGGCTGGCAAAAAGCTTTGTTTGAAGAAGATAAAGAGACCTTACTGAACTCCTGGATGCAATCCATACAGGATGGATCCAGCAACCAGTTTGATTTCAGGTTACAAAGGCCGGATGGGACCATTGCATGGGTGCTGGGACAATCGATCCCTGAAAAAGATTCACAGAACCAGATAATCGGGTATGTAGGTACGATCACAGATATCACTGAAAGGAAAAAAGCAGAAGAAAAGATCTTAGAGATCTATAAAGAAACGGAATCAGTGCTTAACCGTATCAATGACAGCATGATCTCACTCGATAAAGAGTGGCGTTATACATTCATCAATGATGCCCGTTTGGCCAATCATACCCATACGCGGGAAGAGATTCTTGGCAGGAATTTCTGGGAATTTAATCCGGGTTTAAAAGGCACGAGTTTCGAAAAAATGTACCGCGATGCTATGCGGACACAAACTGCAGGTGAAATAGAAGATTATTATGCCCCGCTGGATACCTGGTTTCATATCAACGTGTATCCTTCCCCGGATGGGTTAACCGTACTCTTTAAAGATGTCTCCGAGAAAAAAAGAACAGAAGTAGCTGTAAGAAAACTCAACGAACAATTAAATCTCTCACAGAAGATCGCAAAGATCGGGTATTGGGAAATTGACATGGTCTCAAACAATAATTATTGGTCAGACGAAATGTATCGCTTATGTGAAGTGGAAAATGACGGGACCGTGATCACACCTGATGCATTTTATCAAAGAATACATCCCGATGAAAAAGAGGCTGTGATCAATCATTTGTCAGAATTGATTGCCCATCATGAAAATTTCGGAAGTGTGGAATACCGGTTCATCAAAAAAGATGGCAGCATCCGGTATATGTTATCAACAGGAGAGATCATCCTCAATGAGCAGGGCCAGCCGATCCGGATGAACGGCACAATGCAGGATATTACAGAAAGAAAAACTATCGAACTGGAGATCATAAAAGAGAAATACCTGTCTGAAAGTGTGATCGATAACCTGCCCGGTATTTTTTATATGATCAACCAAAAAGGCAGGTTTATCCGCTGGAACCGGAATTTTGAAGAAGTAATGGGATATGCTGCTGCTGAGATCGAAAAAATGAACCGTCTCGATCTGGCTATTCCCGCAGAAAAAGAAATGATCACCAGATCGATCCGTGATTCCATAACATCAGGAAGAGAAAGTGTGCTTACCCATTTCATCACCAAAAAAGGGGTGATCATCCCCTTTCATCTTACCGGGATGGCTATTGAATACAATGGTGAGCCCTGCCTGATAGTGATGGGTATCGATTTTTCAGAACGTGCCCGCATCCAGGAAGAAATGAACCAGGCGTCCCGGCAGTTGCAGGCACTTACCGACCACCTGCAAACCATCCGCGAAGAAGAAAGAAAAAGGATCGGGCGCGAACTCCACGATGAATTGGGCCAACAGCTCACCGCCATGAAAATGGATATCGCCTGGATCAACAAAAAAATGTCTGATGAATCCGGTGTTGTCAAGGATAAGATAAAAGAAGTGATCAGCCTGCTGGATGGAAGCAATACCGCACTGAGAAGAATATTGAACGAACTCCGGCCCACTATTCTGGATCAGCATGGATTGCTGGATGCCTTACAATGGCATGCCAGGCAGTTCAGTTCTGTGAGTAATATCCCTCTTGAGATCAAAACAGCCGAAAAAGAGATCAGGGTACGAGACGAAATTGCCACCTGTATTTTCCGTGTATTCCAGGAGTCTTTAACCAATATTACCCGTTATTCGAAAGCCAGAAATGTTGTAACTTCCATTGAGTTAACCGATAACGATATAATCATAGACATAGAAGATGATGGGGTAGGATTTGATACGGCATCTGAACAACCTAAGTCAAGACAGCCATTCGGCATTCTTGGCATGAAAGAACGGGTAAGGGCATTACAAGGCAAATTTGAATTGAACTCAGCTCCGGGCAAAGGCACAAAAATCCATATTAGTTTACCATTACAAACAGTAACTTAGCTTATCATATGAAAAGGATAATATTAGCAGATGATCATAGTTTTATCAGAAGGGGTCTGATCCAGATCCTGAAAGATGAATATCCTTCTGCCGAGATCAAGGAAGTGGCTGATGGAGAATCCCTGGTCAAAGAAGTTACTATGCACGATTGGGACCTGGTGATCTCAGATCTGGATATGCCCGGCCGCAGTGGTTTGGATGCACTGGAACAGATCAAACTGATCAAACCTAATCTCCCGGTTCTGATCCTTAGTATTTATCCGGAAGAGTTGTATGCGGTAAGGGTATTAAAAGCCGGTGGCTCCGGTTATCTCAATAAAAATTCAGCACCTGAAGAATTGATCACCGCTGTTCAGCGCATCTCCCTCGGCAGAAAATATATTACGCCCGAAATTGCCGAAAAATTATTAATTCAGGTAGATACAGACAAACAACCCCATGAATTACTTACCAATAAAGAATTTGAAATATTCAAATTATTGGCCATCGGTAAAACCATTACACAAATAGCAGATTCATTGTCGCTGGCCCTCACAACGGTAAGTACCCACCGAAGCAGGATCATGCATAAACTTTCACTCACTACCAATTCTGAGCTTACCCGCTATGCGATCTCGCATCATATCATCTCCGATATTGATCAATAGCCCATCTTTATTACAAAGCGCCCATTATTGTACTACATAAGTATGGTTACTCATTCTATTGCCAGTTTTTGATGCTTAGATGACCTTTGTATGGCTATGGAGAAGCTATTGATCGCCGATAAGCAAAGCCTGATCCGTACCGGGCTGACTCATATTTTAAAGATCCAATATCCTGAAGCTGAGATAAAATCAGTTGGAGATGGCGAATCTTTGATAAATGAGGTAATGACAGGAAACTGGAACCTGGTCATCTGTGATCTCTATCTCCCGGGGTTCAACGGCCTCAGATCGATAAAAAAACTGAAAGGCTTTCATCCGGAAACTTCATTCATGGTGCTCAGCATTTATCGTCCGGAATTATATGCCATCCGGGTTTTTAAAGCAGGTGCTTCCGGTTATCTGCATAAAGATGCACCGGCGGATGAACTGATCAGGGCTGTTCAACGTTGTTTATCCGGTAAGAGATATATCAGCGAAGAGGTAGCAGAAAAACTGCTCACCCGTTCAGATACAGAAAAAGAACCTCATCAATTATTGACCAATAAAGAGCTGGAAGTATTCAAACTCATGGCATTGGGAAGAACCGTTTCACAGATCGCAGCCTATCTTTCCATGGCTGTAGCTACTGTTAGCGGATATCGTGCAAGGATATTTACAAAACTGAAAATGAACTCTACGGCAGAGATCACCCATTATGCCATCTCGCATAATATTATTTCAGACCTCGATTTTTACTCCACCAACTAATTTCGATTATTTAGTAATTCTA
>CBHRAM010000193.1:0-6800 GCA_966076165.1 uncultured Chitinophagaceae bacterium | reverse complement strand
AAGAATGTTTCCTGGAGCAATGCCAGTTTTGAAACCTACTGCCTGCTGCAACCCAATGCCAATATAGCTGAGGTTCAAAAACAGGCAACCGCCTTAATTGATAAGAATGTAAATAAGGAAGACCAGTATTACACTAAATTTTTCTTGCAGCCCTTAACAGATATCCATCTCTACTCCTCAGATCTGAGAGAAGGATATTCTTCCAGGCTGGGCAATATCAGTAATGTAAAAGCCTTGCTTTTTCTCTCCTTACTTGTTTTACTCATCGCCTGTATCAATTATATGAACCTGGCTACCGCGCGTTCTCAAAAAAGGGCCAAGGGCGTGGGTGTAAATAAAGTATTAGGTGCCAATATCCGCCAGATGTTATTCTATTTCTTTACAGAGACGGCCGTACTGGCTTTTATCGCGATCATCATCGGTTATATCATGGCTTTCCTGTCCATTCCTTTATTCAGAAATATTTCAGGAATTGAATTAAGTGTTTCTTCCCTGTACACCCTGCCTATCCTGCTGGGTCTTCTGGCTGTTTGGATAGTAGTAACCTTCATAGCAGGTAGTTACCCGGCTTTTTCCATTTCGCGTATTTCACCGCTAACCCTGATCAACAAATCGAAAGAGAAACACTCGGTTACCGATTTTATCAGAAAGGGGTTGGTTGTCTTTCAATTCGCATCATCGGTGATCCTGATCATCTCGGTCATTGTGATCCTGCAGCAAATGAAATATGTGAGAGATAAGGACCTGGGTTATAACCCCAAAGGGATTGTTGCCCTTCCCGTGAAATCGGCACAAAAGAAAACCCAGATCGCTTCCACGATCAATGATCTGAAGAGACTTGTCAATGTAGAAAGTGTAGCAGCTGTACAATCGATCCCCGGTGATGTAGAGAGCGGAAGATCTATCCGGAAATTAGCTACTGATAAGGAAGGGCTTCCGGTTAAGACCTGTCATACCGATGGTTCTATTTCCGAAACCATGCAGTTAAGCCTTTTAGCAGGAACAGGCCTACCCAAAAACGTTGCAGAAACAGACAGTACCTGTTATATGCTGATCAATGAAGCGGTTGCCAGCTATTTAGGTTATGCTACACCGAAAGATGCCGTTGGCAAATATGCAGCATCAGAACTCAGCGACAGGTCGCTGATCGTGGGTGTAGTTAAGAACTTCAACTATCAGTCCTTAAAAGATGAGATCGGAGGGTATATCTATTATGAAATGAATGGCGCACCGGAATCCATCAGAACCCTGCTTGTCCGTTACAACACACAAAACATCAGCCAGCTACTTACCCAGATACAGGACATCTATAAAACCAATTTGCCCAACACAGCATTTGATTACCAGTTTTTGGATACCCATATCCAGAATCTGTACAAATCAGAACAGCATACCGCCAGTGCAGCAACAGCTTTTTCCTTATTGGCGGTTTTTATTGCCTGCCTTGGATTATTTGGCTTAGCTGCTTTTACAGCGGAACAACGTACAAAAGAAATTGGCATACGCAAAGTTTTAGGATCAAGTGTAACGGCCATCACAAAATTATTGACAAAAGACTTTTTAAAATTAATCGGCTTAGCGATTCTCATTGCCTCACCCATTGCCTGGTGGCTGATGAATAACTGGCTGCATGGGTTTGTTTACAGGATAGAGATCGCCTGGTGGGTATTTGTGTTTGCAGGAGTCATTTCCATCGTGATTGCATTGATCACCATCAGTTTCCAGGCGATCAAAGCTGCGACGGCAAACCCGGTAAAGAGTTTAAGAACGGAGTAGATCATGTTCGATGGTCCATAGACTATCGTTAACACTTAAAAAACATATCATGTTAAAGAATTTTTTCAAGATCACTTTTCGCACACTCTGGAAAAACAAGACCTATGGGTTTCTCAACATATTTGGGTTAGCAATCGGTATTGCCTGTGCAGGTTTGATCTTTTTATGGGTAGAGAATGAGAAGAGTTATGATAACATGTATGCAAAAAAGGATCTGATCTATAATATCCGGACTAACCAGGTTTTTGATGGCCCGATAAGAACATTCAGATCAACACCCGGCCCGATGGCGCCCGTGCTGAAAACTGAGATCCCCGGTATTGTACATGCGGCACGTTATAACGACGCACAAACCCTGTTTGCCAATGGCGAAAAATCTTTTTTTGAAAAAGGATGTTACGCCGATCCTGATCTGCTTGAGATGCTGCAGCTTCCATTTAAAGAAGGTAACTCTAAAACTGCCTTAAAAGACCTGAACGCAGTGGTGATCTCTGAAAAAATGGCAGATCGTTTATTCGGCAAAGAACAGAATATTGTAGGCAAGACATTGAAAGTAGATAACAAAGACAATTATATTGTTTCGGGTGTGATCAAGGATCTGCCTGTAAACTCAACCTTTCAGTTTGACTGGATCTCACCTTTTGAGGTTATTGAAAAAGACAGGCCCTGGCTGCGCACCTGGAAAAACAATTCCACCGATACGTATATAGAACGCAACCCCAATATCAGTGAAGCCGCTATCAGTAAACAACTTTACGGCTTCCTCCAAAAACGTTTCCCGGAACAAACAACCCGCCTCATAACAGTGAGCATGAACGACTGGCGCTTACGCAACGATTTTGAAGATGGCAAACAGAAAGGTGGACGTATCCAATATGTTAACCTCTTTAGTATTATTGCCTGGATCATATTACTGATTGCCTGTATCAACTTTATGAACCTGGCAACTGCAAGAAGTGAAAAAAGAGCCCGGGAAGTAGGTGTGCGCAAGGTGATGGGAGCAAGAAAACAATTACTCATTCTTCAGTTTATTGGAGAAGCCGTTTTCATGTCACTTCTCGCTGTGGTTTTGGGTGTTTTGATCATTCTAACAGTTTTACCCGGTTTCAATATTTTGATAGAGGGGCACCTCACACCCGGACTTGATAATCCCGTCCACTTAGCTGCATTATTCGCGATCGCGTTACTATGCGGTCTTGTTGCGGGTAGCTATCCGGCTTTATATCTCTCGTCATTTCAGGCCGTGCAGGTATTTAAGGGATTAAAGATAAAAGATGGTGCCGCTTCTTATATAAGAAAGGGATTAGTAGTGCTGCAATTTTCAATCTCTATCATTTTTATTATCAGCACCATCATTATTTACCAGCAGATCCAGCATATTAAAAGCAGAGATCTGGGTTATAATAAGAACAACCTGATCTCGATTGATGCCCGTGGCGATATTATTAAAAATTTTACCGCTATTAAACAGGATCTCCTAAATACCGGGCTGATAGAGAATGCCGGATTGAATAGTTTCAATACTTTATCCATTGGTAATAATTCAAGCAGTTATAACTGGAAGGGAAAAGACGAAAGTAAAAGCATCCTTATCTCAAACCGGATCGTTAGTCCCGAGCTGATACCCACACTCGGCCTTACCCTCAAAGAAGGGAGGCATTTCAATTCAGATATCATTTCCGATAGCAATAATGTGATCATAACAGAATCCTTTGCCAGGCTGATGGGTAAGGAAACTGCATTGGGGAAGGTCATTCAGCGCCCGACTGAAGATGCTGTACTCAACTTTACCGTAGTTGGCGTTGTCAAAGATTTTATCTATGGTGACATGTACGGAACGAGCGACCCTGTCATATTCTATTCGCAACCATCACAGGCAAGATATTTATTTATCAGAAATAAACCTTCTGCAAAAACAGAACAGGTATTGGCGGCTATAGAAACCGTTCTGAAAAAGAATAATCCTGCCTACCCTTTTCAATACACATTTGTTGATGACCAGTTCAATAATCGTTTTAAAAGTGAAATGCTGATCGGTAAATTATCCCGTTCATTCTCCATTCTTGCCATATTGATCTCCTGCCTGGGATTATTTGGCCTTTCAGCCTATACTGCTGAACGCAGGATCAAAGAGATCGGGATTCGAAAAGTATTAGGCGCCAGTGTAGCGGGTATCACAGGGTTACTTTCGAAAGATTTTATACAACTTGTTTTAATTGCAAGCCTGGTGGCTTTCCCTGTTGCCTGGCTGGCTATGAATAAATGGTTGCAAAGTTATGCATACAGGATCCAGATCAGTTGGTGGGTGTTTGCACTCGCAGGGATCAGTGCCCTGGTAATCGCATTGGTAACCATCAGTTTTCAATCCGTTAAAGCAGCATTGATGAACCCGGTAAAGAATTTGAGAACGGAATAGACCTGGCCAGGGACTATGGTCAAAAAATGTGATCAATCACGCAATACAAAAACAACCAAATGATCAGAACTTATTTCAAAACCGCTTTCCGGAACCTGATGAGAAACAAAGCTTTCTCATTCATCAATATACTGGGCCTCTCCATTGGCATCAGTGCAGCATTGGTGATCTTCCTGATCGTACAGTATGATTTCAGTTTTGATAAGTTTCATAAAAAAGGTGACAGGATCTATCGTGTGGTTTCTGTATTTGGTTTTTCAGGGGAGACCTATAAGAATTCAGGGGTTCCCTTTCCTGTGGGCAATGCCCTGAGAAAAGAAGTTACCGGTATTGAGATCGTAGCTCCATTTACGATCTGGAATAACAGTCAGTACCTCAGTGTACCCGGAGGAGCTAATGCTGCACCCCGTGTATTCAAGAAACAGGATAAGACCATCTTCGCTGATGAAGCGTATTTTACAATGATCCCTTATCAATGGATCACAGGAAACCCGGCCACATCCCTCCAGGATCCTTATCAGATCGTATTAACAGAAAAGACAGCTTCTATATATTTTCCGAAGTCCACTCCACAGGAGATCATGGGCAAAGAGATCATTTTTGATGATACGGTAAGAACCAAAGTAACCGGTATCGTAAAGAACCTGGAAGGCAATACAGATTTCAATTTTACCGCTTTTGTATCAAGGGCTACGCAGGCAAAAACAACTTTAAAGCCCCGTAACTGGGAGCGTTGGAATAACACCAACAGTTCTTCGCAGGTAATGATCCAGCTGGCGCCGGGTACTACAACCGCGGGTATTGAAAAACAATTGGCCGGGCTGTATAATAAATATGATAAAAAAGAAAAAGGCGATAACAGCACGCATGATCTGCTGTTGCAGCCTTTACGTGATATTCATTTTAATGCCGAATTCGACAATTTTGATCAGCGGATAGCACATAAACCCACTTTATATGGTCTTCTGGCTGTAGCTATCTTTCTTTTACTGCTGGGATGTATCAATTTTATCAACCTGACTACAGCACAGGGTACACAAAGAGCCAAAGAGATCGGGATCCGAAAAACCATGGGCAGTTCAAAAACACAGCTGATCTTTCAGTTCTTAAGTGAAACTTTTTTCATCACAATTATTGCCACACTGGTTTCTGCCGTTTTAACCCCGGTACTGCTCAAAATATTCAGCGATTTTATTCCACCGGAATTACATTTCGACCCTTTTCAGCAACCCATCATGCTGCTGTTCATTGCTTTACTTGTGATCGTGGTGAGTATGCTTTCAGGGTTTTATCCGGCATGGATCCTGTCTTCCTATAAACCTGTGAACATACTAAAGAACCAAAGCAATTATACGCCCGGTAAGAGCCGGAAAGCCTGGATGCGGAAAAGTCTTACGGTAACCCAATTCATCATTGCACAGGTATTTATACTGGCAACACTGGTAGTAAGCCAGCAGATCCATTATACACTTACAAAAGACCTTGGTTTTAAAAAAGATGCGATCCTTTCCTTCAGTGTCAATTACCGTGATACGGTCATGTCAAATAAAACCGTATTGATCGAAAAGATAAGATCCATACCCGAAGTGGCCATGCTGGGCATTGCAACCGGCACCCCCACTTCTACCAATATCTGGAGCAGTACCATCACCTATACCAATGGCAAAAAAGAAACCAGTACCGATGTAGAACTCAAATTTGCAGATACCAATTACCTGAAGCAGTTTCAGTTAAAATTAATTGCCGGAACCAATATCACCCAGAGCGATACAGTAACGCAATTCCTCATCAATGAAACCTATGCAAAATTACTTGGGTTTAAGACTGCTCAGGATGCGATAGGTAAATCTCTTGTATGGGATAATAAACAGGTACCTATCACAGGGGTACTTGGGGATTTTCACCAGAAATCACTCCACTCAGTGATCAAACCCCTGGCAATCGGCAACTGGAATAAAGAATCCCGTTTGATCTCCGTTAGTCTGCAGCCTAAAAATAATGATGGCAGTAACTGGAAATCTGCCATAGCCAAAATAGAAAAGGCATGGAAAGAGATCTATCCCAAAGAAGATTTTGAATATGCTTTCTTTGATGAGAGTATTGCCAAATATTATACGGCAGAACAGAATATATCCAGTTTATTACGATGGGCTACCGGACTCGCCATACTCATCAGTTGTATGGGCCTGCTGGGACTGGTAATGTATACCACCAACCTGCGCACCAAAGAGATCGGTGTGAGAAAGGTATTGGGGGCTTCCGTTTCGCAGATCGTTTCTATTCTCACAAAAGATTTTCTGGTACTGGTGATCGTGGCCTTTTTCATAGCGGCTCCGGTTGCCTGGTGGGCCATGCATAAATGGCTGGAGAATTTTGCCTACAGAACCGGGATCAATGCCTGGTTATTTATTGGAGCTGGATTATTAACCGTGATGATCGCATTGATCACCATCAGTTTTCAAACATTCAAAGCCGCATCGGCTAATCCGGTGGATAGCTTGCGGACGGAATAGAATAGCCGCGAGTCGGGGGTAGCACGGAGGGTATGGGTGTTATTAAATAAACACACAAAAAAATGAAAAATCAATAACAATTTTAAAAAATTAAT